>JALNZQ010000117.1 GCA_023229165.1 Methanothrix sp. | reverse complement strand
AAAGACCGCCAATAGGGATACGGTATTTACCCGTGATGCGGGCTCTTCCACACCTGCAGTGAAGGTTGGCATCACCAAGGTAAACACGGCGGAAGACAAGTATGTCCAGGTAACCAACCAGGCCGTAGGATCCTGGGACCTGACGGGATGGACCCTGGCCTCAGCCGGAAACACCACCTTTACCTTCCCGGCGCTGACCCTGCAAGAGGAAGCTTCTATTCGCGTCCATGAGGGTGAAGGATATGGCAGCACGACCGATATCTACACCAACAGCTCTAATCCACTCTGGATCGATAACCTGGTATCCCTGCAGGATGCCGATGGAAGTATCATCTCCACATACGATGTCTCCACCGCTCCTGCGGCAGGCGCGTGGGTCGATCCTCTGGCCAGGCAGATCCAGTACTAGATTACGTTAGCCGCAATTTTAAAGCGGCATATATCTTTTTTTAAAGAACGATAGAGCTAAATAAATTGCATCCTATCCATTGATCTGGTGATTTGAAATGGTAAAGATGCCAGCGGAAGTTAAAGAGACCTTGGAAAAGCAAAAGCCCATACCCATTGCCACAGCCAGCAAGTCGGGCATGCCCAATGTGGTCTTTGTGGGACTGATGAAGATCATAGACGATGAGACGCTCATGCTCGCGGACAACTTCTTCTACAAGACCGCCCAGAATCTGGCAGAGAATCCCAAGATCTCCATCCTCTGCTACAACAGCGAGACCAAGAAATCCTTCCAGATCAAGGGGAACGTCACTGTTACCAAGGAAGGCAAGGACTTCGAGGCCATGCGGGCCTGGGTGCACGGCATCAACAACAAGCTGCCGGCCAAAAGCTGCGCTGTAGTCAAGATCACTGAGATCTACAACGCCATGTGGGGACCGGCGGCGGGGAAACAGATTGCCTAGGCACTTTTATTTTTTGAATCTTCATATCACAAGTTAGATAATCCGCGAAGTCTGCCCAAAATTATATTTAAGTTAGTGCTCTCCTTTAATTTTATTTATTAATTCTATGAATTCTTGTTTATATATTTGTATTTTTCGTTTAGTCTCACCTGGATCATAATAGGTCATAGATATAAGCGAATTGATCATTCCCTCATTAATGCTAACGTTAGTATTCTTTAATGTGTTTTCGATATCGAACTCAATAGGCTTACTCTTATATGTCCGCTCACCTTCATCCACTAGCCATGCTTCTAATTTTATAGTTTTTGGCAATTTACTATCGTTTATGATCCCTTGTTTTTTGAGAAATAAAAACCAATCGCTACGGTTTAAATATTCAGCAAAAATATCCGAAGGGACCCATCTACGATAGTTTGAACCAGGTAATACCTTTGTCTTGTACATGCCATTGAAATGAATACCTAGATGGTACTTTGGAAGATAAAACATGTATCTAACGATTGTTACAGGTAACTGACCGTTATTGTAACCTTCAACGAAAATTACAAATTCGCCATCCCTTCCAGAGTCCATGAATCCCTCAATACACCCGGCTTTTATCGAGGGCAGTTTATCTTTATGACGAACATATGAATTGTAGACGCCAAGAATAAATGCAAGAAATGATACCACTGCCGTGATTAGCGTAACAAAGCTAAAACCAGATCCATTGGACGGTATCGATATGCTCAAAGCAGTGCTATTTAGAGAAACCATTACGGGACTAGTTCCTGGTAGAATACTTGCCCAATCAATCATTTATAGAAATTCCACTTTGCACTTTTAGGCCTCATCACCAACGATTCGATGCACCCAGCTGACATAATGCAGGATATATTCCATCTACGTATATAGCTCTCCTAATATTGAACTCTTACGACATATATTAAATACGCACTCACCCTGAACTTTGTTTTCAATTTTCAGTAATCATCGCTCTCAAATTTCAAATTATCACGATCATCATATCCCAGCCCACTATGGTGGGAGCTCCGGACAACTCAATCACCTGCTCTGCCATCTCATCTCGCATCCTGCCGCCTGCGGGTAGAGGTGCGTGAGCACCATGCGCTTTACGCCCTGGTTCTTGATCATGCTGCCCTGCTTTTTGAGCGTCGTGTGGTTGGTGACACAAAAGGCTCGGAAAATGAGCAATCGTGAATGAGCAAGTCAGCCCCATTCGCGAGAGCTGCCACGCAAGAGAGGGCGTCGGCGTCTCCGGAGTAGACCACCACATTCTCTTCAGCTAGAAACATGCAGCAATAAGGCCGATATTCCCATCAGTCGCATGAGCGAATATGTCATGCCCTTATTTATATAGCATTACATGACTCTATGTTTAATAATGGCACGCAAAGAGCGGCATGTTGTACTTAATCCCGAAGGCGGCTGGGGTGTGAAAATGCCTCATGCAGAGAGGGCATCGACGCATTGCGATACAAAGGCTGAGGCTGTCGACCTTGCAAGAGATATCTGCAAAGGCGGCTGGATTGTTACTCGCCGGGGATATGTGGTTCCTCTCGAAAAGGGAAAAGAAGGAATACATAAAAAGTTTGATGAGATATTGAGCACCTCTCCCGATTAAAATGACATCCTGCGGCTCGTTCTTTTCTTTTTACCAAAAGCGATTCTTGCCCGCGTACCTTCGCATGAAGGATACGTTACGAGATGGAAAGCCGCTTCCTCAACCTATAGCAGATGGCATTACCGATTCATTCACTCATTTATCCCATAGCTACGATTCCGGCTATGAGCTAGAAGACCAAGCCCGCATCTCACTCGCCCTTGACGCCCTGGTGGAAACCACTTACCTTTGCTATCAGATCGTGGTAATTTCCATCGGCTCGGAGATTTCAGCCGTCTGTGACGATCGACGAAATGCGAGATTCTGCATTAACATGAATTACAGCGACTTCAAGAGAGAGTATGCAAGATTCAAGGCCGCCGGAAACGAAGCTAAAAAGCTGGCGGAAATGAAATCGGATGCATCCTGCAAAGCGGCGATTAAGGCTTATGAGGATGCAATAGCCATTGGAGAGGGCTTGCTAAATAAAATCGATTGGATCAAGATTGAAGACTCCAATCTAGAAAGCGAACAAGCCTCGGCGTTTTCTACTGTTCGGGAAGAAAACTCATCGACCAAAGATAAAATGATAGAGTTGCTAAATAGGCAACTTTCGCTGCACCCACGCAGAAGCTTTGCGGCAGTTGTGATCATTTTTATTGCATCGGGATTTATCAATGCTTTTTTAAAGAATATTTACGATCAAATGCTAGGTCCTTATGTCCTCCAATTTCTCAAAGATATTGGCACCAAATATTCAACGTTGAGAAATGAATGCGATCAGTCTAATGGCATCATGCCGGAATGGCAGCTAACGATAACATTAAGAGGATAGAATTAGCATATATAGTCAGGTAAATTAGATGAAGAGCCTACCTCATATTCCGGAATCCCAACGGGAAGAAAAGGATCAAGCACGAAGGTGAGCAGAAATTGGCAACTACAGAAACACAGGCACCGCAGGAAGATAGCGACCGACTGGGCAGGCTCATCATCCGGACCCTGGCCTTCCTGGGTGGCCTGGCGGGACTGATCATCGCAGCTTTTCAGATTTCGGCCTCGATGGTGAGTCTCTCTTCATACCACATCCCCTCCGCCTGGAGCGAGTTGGGCCTGGCCGGTGGCGTCGTATTCCTGCTGCTGGGCCTGGCCGGGATCGCAGGCGCATTTCTCTACACCAGAAACAGGAAAAGAGCAGCGTGGCTTCTCCTTTGCAGCGGGCTTTTGGGCTTTCCCGTGGGGTACCTTGCCTGGATCACTGTGGTTGGATTTCTGGGATGGGTTCTGTGGATCCCCCCAGGAGTGCTGCTCACAGCCGCCGGGCTGCTGGCCTGGATCACTCCTAGGCGACTGCGGTCCCTGCTCGGCCAGGGCAGCAGGACTGAAGAGAGTGCAGAGAGGAGAACTGCCGATCAGGCACTATTTGTTGGCGCGATTTTTGCAGGAATAGGTATGCTAACTGTGATATTCATGTTTGCCGGCGTTCTATTCCTCGGGGCTGAGGATTATCTTAAGGGAGACGCAGGCCGAGACCAGGACGATTTTAACAACGCAGACATAGCAGCAAGCATGGGAAGATGGGACAAGGCCGTGGAGTCGTATGATGACATTCTTTCGCGCAATCAATCCAATGCCCGGGCCTGGAAAGAGAGAGCTTATGCCCTGGAGAAATTGGGCAGATTCCATGAAGCTAACGAAAGCTTTGAGAAGGCACTAGTGCTTGAATCCTGAAAACGAAATTATTGATCGATAACAACTATTATTAGCATGGAGATCAAATCACCACGCTCATCATATCCCAGCCCACGATTGTGGGCGCTCCGGACAGCTCAATCACCTGCTCGGCCATCTCGTCCTCGCATCCCGCCGCCTGCGGATAGAGGTGCGTGAGTACCACGCGCTTAACGCCCTGGTTCTTGATCATGCTGCCCAGCTTTTTTGGCGTCGTGTGGTTGGTGACATCAAAGGGCTCAGGAAAGGAGCACTCGTGGATGAGCAGGTCGGCCCCCTTCGCCAGAGCAGCCACGCGCGGGCAGGGCTCAGTGTCTCCGGAGTAGACCACTACCTTTTCCTCTGCCACCATGCGGTAAGCCAGAGCCGTCACACTGTGGCGCGCCTCCTCGGCAAAGATGTCAAAGCCCTTCAGGGAGAAAGAATCCATGGGCAAAAGCTCCTGCACCGCCACGGCCATCTTCTCCAGGTTAGGGTAGACGCTCCTGGCCATCCTAAAATAGACCTCTGTGCCTTGCGGCCCGAAGATTTGCAGGCCGGGCATATCTGCCAGATAACGGGCATTGGCTAAAGCCAGCAGATCGGAGACGTGGTCCAAATGAAGGTGCGTGAGCACCACAGTGTCCAGTGCCTCCAGGTCGGCTCCCACCTCGTCCAGGCGTAGGAGAGTGCCCGCTCCGCAGTCCAGGAGCAGAGTCTGATCGTTCTCCATTAACACTGCCGCCTGGGAGCGGCCAGGCTGGGGAACTCCGACACCCGTGCCCAGCATTGTGACCTTCAGGCTCATGCAGTCCTCATTGACAGCCAATAGTAAATAATGATATTCATGTCAGCAATGAATAATTTTAGAAAAATTTTGATCCTTTGTCCTTTCCCCAATTTATGGGCGAAAGGACATTCTCATATCATTTTAAAAACTAAAGGCCTGGCTTATACCCACGCGGCTCATCCACGACCTCGATAGTGGCAATGGCGTGCTTGAAGACCAATATCTCGCCCTTCGTGGTCAAGAGGAGAATCTCATAGGAGTTGAACGATTCAATAGTTCCTGTGACTGGCTGGCCCCCTGAGATCAGACGAATCACGACTTTCTTGCCTTTGAATTTGGGAATAAATTGCGGCAATGATTGTCTTGTAGTGGACTTTTCATCTTCTGACATTTCCATCCATTCGTCTTAAGCGGCCACTACTTATTAACCTGCCCCTTCTCACAGAAAATTAATCATTTGTTCCTAAAGAGGCTTATCCTGCAAAGGAGGCGAGCACTTGATCTGGAAAGCGAAACGGTCAGGCTCCAAGTCCACCATATAGTTCCTGTCATTGCCATCAATCGCTGCGGATGATACAGCGCGATCAAACATGATTACATCCCCAAAAGTATCTTGGCTTTTCGGGATAGATATTCTGCTTGAGTTATTGAATTGGTGTCAAGCATCTCTTTGAGTCGCTTCATTTTATTGATTTTTCCCCTTATTTCCACCAGATACTCAGGTTTTTCTAAATCCTCCAGTTTTTGGGGAAGAATAAGACGGCGTTGGCTTGAGCTCCACAGTTCCGGTGCCAAGGTTCTAATAGTGCCCAAAAGAACGGCCAGATCTGCATTTGAATCGTCGGTTATTAGTTTCGTATTTCTGCCCCCGATTTATTATTCGTATAGGATCTTCTAATTAAAAAATTTTGTGTTGTTTTTAGGAAGACGAGATCCGACCATCGGCTTGCTGCCGTTTGCTCACCGATATGAGAAAAATTGATCCCAAAAAAGGCTGGACGGCTCTTACCATCCAAACCTACGCCCCTAACCCTGGCAGGTTCCGCTAAAAGTCAGGCCATTATTTCGCTCATCGGTCTCAGGGATTTGATTATCCGGATCTGCAGTCACCGTGATCTCGTTTGTACGGCTGCCTCCTGCCGACGAGATCGCGCTGGAAAAGCCGATGGTCTCATGCAGTGAGCCGCCCGCGACCGGCATGAGAAGAATCAGTTCAGCAACTGCGGTGGGCGTGCCCTGGCGGTTTTCCAGTACTCTTACCTTTACCGGCTGATATCCGGTAGAGCCGCTGGGAGATGCAGTCAATGTTAGCTGGAATGAGACCTGATTGCAGGTGGTATTGTTCTGATCCGCGGATATCGACAAGTCGGAGACGGCTTGATTATTGAAGGGCTCAGAGATCAAGAAGGATGTCGAACGCTGCTGGCCTTGGCTCATAATGCTCTGGTCATCGGTCCTGGGAAGCTTGCTCCCCAGAAGAGGGCTGTCCCGGTTCATCTGAGAGTCTGCAGCCGAGACCAGCAATAAGAAGATGCCAAGAAGCGCCACAAATTTCAAAATATTATTCCATACGTTCATGATAATGAAGGACGGAAAATATGGATATAACCATTTTGGGCCGGACGCAATTAACTGACCCCATAGCGTAGCCAAATTACGTCGCCCTTGAGCCTCTCCATCTGCATGAGCTTAAGGGAGATCACGCCCTCCTGACCAGTCCCTTCAGCCAGCCGGTCGGGATCGCGAAAGATGCTGCCCTGCTTGTCTCCACCCACAAGGCTCGGATAGATGAGAAGGCTCACCTCGGAGACCAGGCCCTGGCGTAGCAGCTGGCCGTTAAGGGTGCCTCCTGCGTCCACGCGCACCACCTTTACGCCATAGCGCGAGTGCAGCTCCTCTAATGCAGCGCGAAGATCCACGTGATCTCTGCCCGCGACGATATAATCAATGTGCCTCTCTTCGAGGTAATGCAGATACTCCTGAGGCGTGGACTTCGAGCATAGTGCCACTACGTCGCGCCAGTAGGGCAGAGACCTCAGATAATGCCAGATGCGTATGCGCCCGCGGCTGTCGGGAATTACCAGCAAGGCACGACTGTCGCCCGGATCGATCTTGGGCGGGAGAACGGCGTTCTCATCCTCAGCAGGAGCCTCGCTCGCTGCTTTGAGAAAGGTATCTGAGCCGGCAAGTGTGGCATCCTCTTTCCAGGTGGCAACCAGCTCGTAATACTGGAATAGATCTATTGGAAAGCCGTCTATTCTCCCATCCAGACTGACGGCGTTATGAAGGATTACTCGGGGCAGCACGAATTGACCTCTTTTGCTCTTTGATAGCAATTCTTTTCAAGGCCTTTTCCGCCATTCGGAAAGCCGATCTCGCCAATTGAAACGTCGATACTTTGCGATCGCCTCTCGCCCCAGTACGATGACCGCCAGCCAAAAAGACCCTTCTCCCAAAATGACCAGCAAGGTAGACAATGCAATCTTTCTTTCCGAAGATAAAGAGGAGAGCGGCACGAGCAAGATGCATCCGTAAAAAGCAAAGGAGAGAACGACTAGAGCTATGCCCAGACATCTCTTCATGCTTTGAAGATCTCGTTTCATTTCACGTCCCGGAATTATTACCTGAGAATGCAATATAAACTTGTTGAGGGAAAGATTTTTTTCCCATTACCAAGCATCTATAGGTATATTATGAAGAAGATGGCGATAATAATCATATTTCTGCTCATATTAACCGTATCCTCCCGTCCAGATGAGGCAGTCGGAGTCGTGACGAGGATCACAGACGGCGTGACCTTTGAAGTCAGCACTCTGGGTTGCGTCCGTCTGGCAGATGTGATGAGCGTTAATGCCAATTCCCAGGCTGGTTTGAATGCCAGAGAGTTCATTCGTGATAGCCTGATGGGCACGCAGGTCTTCCTGGACATAGATAACCAAACCGGCCGGGACAAAGGCGGCTGCTGGATGTGCATGGTTTACAGGGCCAATGCCAACGGGACTGCCAATTTGAAACAGAGCTTTAATAAGATGTA
>JALNZQ010000116.1 GCA_023229165.1 Methanothrix sp. | reverse complement strand
TATTACAATGAATTACAAGTATATCAAGGTCTTCACATCCTACATCGTACCTCGCTGCTCTGTGGTACGCCCTGGAGAAGATGCGGGCGGAGATGAGAAAGAAGGCGATGGAGAGACAGATGGCTGATATAGAATGCCGCGCTTAGGGCCGTATGGCCTTGACGAAATCAGACATCTTTTGAAGAGGTTGAACCGTTGCCATTCGGCCTTTTAGCCGCACTTCGTGGATCTTGCCTTAACTGCGCACAATTGAGGCCCGAAAAGAAGGTTAAAGAAAAGGCCTTGATTGGTGCGCTCAGAGTGGATTTGGCGAGAGATGTTGCTACTATCCAGGTTATCGGCTATATCGTCGCGAAGGGTAAAGATGCTGCCTGAATATTCATTCGACAGATAGCACCTCACGCAAATCCCCATAAAGATATATACAACTTTTCGTTACTGTAAAACCATGCCATACGAACGCGTTGAATTTAGCATAATCCTTCCGATTAGGGAAGATATAGGAAAAATACCTGAAGATATCAAACTAGTAAAAGAAAATGGCGTAATAACTGGGTTGTGGGTCATAATCGGAGATGAACAAGGAGAGAAGATCAAGAAGTCCAAGCATTTTAAGGAGATTTTTGAGGAATCTGAAAAACAGCGCAAAATAGCCGCCGAAAAACAACGCAAAACAACAGGAGCACCAACCATTTCGGCGGAAGAAGAAGTGAATCAGAAATCTAAAAATTTTATCAATCAGCTAGAAGAGGAAATAAGAAATTATGCATCCCAAAAAGCTAATAATTTTATTAAACAACTAAATTTTAAGCTCGATTCGTCAACGTATAAGGTACAATTAACGGCCTTGGTAATTCTGATGTACCAACGCCATTTAAGCTATGGTGCAAGCGGTTATGTTAAAAGCGATTTGAAGACCGATATTTTTGAAATTGATGGCGAAGACAATTTACTTAATAGATTGATTAATAACTATTCTAACGGCTTAGAAGCCCAAAAACATGGAGATTTCACCAGCGCTTACAAACATTTCTATTTGGCATTTCCAGAAAAACATAAAATCACAAGCGATGATTCAACAAATCTCGATTTGAAGCTTCTTAGGGATGGAGCTAGTCATAATATACTACATAGTCCGGCGCTACAGGCAAGAGCTAAGGAACTACTAGGCGAGGACTTTGTAAAAATTGATGCAAATGGTAAACCTTATGCATATGCTGATATGACCAACCAGAGACACGTAGATCTATACAAAAAACGCATACCTGATATCAAAAAATATGCGAGACAATATATAGATAATTATATCATGTCTCATACTTAACTTTTGTTATCCTCTGACATACTTGGCCATCATTGGAGCCCAGAGAAGAGGAGATCAAGAAAAAAGACTGGTGGCAGCTCTGGCGCTAGATGGATAGATTATACCTCACATGGGCGAGTGTCCGCTACGGGCACCACATAGACCCACAGCGAGAGCTTCCGTCTCAAATTCCCAGATTCGCCTGCAGGAAACGCCTGCGTTTATTTTTCCCTCGAAATTCGGATGGTGATGCCCAAACATTTTGTCATCTTTGCATCTTCCATCCTACATCGTACCTCGCCCCGCACTCCGGGCAGATGAGGATGATTCTGTATCCTTCCTCCGCTCGCAGAAAGGAGCTGTGAAATCCTAGCTCATAGCCGCATTGCGGACAGATGCGAAACTCTTCCGCCAGGTCAATCTTGGTGAAATCGCGAGACGCTTTCATGCAGCTTCATTGCCCATGAAGTCTTAATTATTTTTCCTAATGCTCCTCATCATCAGGCCCGGAGGGGCAGGCCATGTCGCCGATATACCGTCCGCAGTGCGGGCATCTATATTTGTGCATCTTCTTCTCCTCTTTTCTTTTGGCCAGCACCTCGGCAAAGCCTGAGGCCAGAACGCCCGTAGGCAGGGCGAAGAGGCCGATCCCAAGCAGCACTACGATGGAGCCGATGAACTTGCCCCAGGGTGTGATCGGATAGATGTCTCCATAGCCCACTGTGGCCAGGGTCACAATGCCCCACCACATGGCCGCGGGAATTGAGGAGAAGGCCTCAGGCTGGGCGGCGTTCTCCGCCTCGTACATGAGGCTGGAGGAGATGATGAGCAGGATCATGATGCCAAACAGCATAAGCAAAAGCTCTTCCTTCTTCATCCGCAGCACATCCACGAAGGTCTGCAGCGAATCTGAGTAGCGTGCCAGTTTCAGCACCCGGAAGAGCCGGAAGAGGCGCATGGCTCGCATGAACCTCAAATCCGGGATGAAAACCGGCAGGTAGTAGGGCAGCACCGCCATGAGATCGACCAAGGCCATGGGCGTCACCAGGAATCGCAGCCTGCCCCGCACCGGATCTTTGTATCTGGAATCCACTGTAGAGCTCCAGACGCGCAGGATGTATTCAACTGTGAAAACTGCCACGGAAAACACATCGAAAATATGAAAGAGTCGCGCGTAGGAGGTGTAGATCGAATGCACCGTCTCCAGCACCACCGCCGCTACGTTTAATAATATCAGGCCCATGATGAAAGGGTCGAAGTACTTGCTGTCCTCATCTCCAGGTTCCAGTATGCCGAAGACGCGTGTCTTAAGGTCCTGATCCATTGCCGAGAATTGTGGAGTGCCGCTTTGCATTTAAAATCTTTCCAGTACAATCTATGGGCCTTCGTCAAGGCTCTCTTTCTCGGCGGCTTCCTTCTCCTCCCGGCGTCTCTCCAGCTCCTCCACGAAGCCGGAGGTGAGAATGGATGTAGGCAGCGCAAAGGTGGCCACGCCTAAAATTATAATCAGCCCGCCTGCCAGCTTTCCCAGGGGGGTTATGGGATAAAAATTTTCGCCGACGGTGGTCATGGTCAGCACCGCCCACCACATGGTGGCAGGGATGTCCGGAAAATGCTGCGGCTGGGCCTCATGCTCCAGGAAATAAATTACAGTCGAGGACAGCACCATGAAGAACATGATGGCAGAGAAGCTCATGGCCAGCTCGCGTTGTTGGGAGCGAACCACATCCGTTATGGTCTGCAGGGACTCTGAGTAGCGGCTGAGCTTGAGCAGCCGGAAGGTCCAGAGCACGCGAAGGCTTCGCAAAAGCATATGATCCTCGGGAAAGGCCAGTATGACATAAGTCGGCAATATTACCAGAAGGTCTATCAGAGACAAAGGAGTCAGAGCGAAACGAAGCCTTCCTGAGAAAGGATGCCTGTATTTCGGGTCTACATCGCAAGACCATATGCGCAAAATGTATTCAATGGTGAATACTATTACAGATATGTCCGCAAAGTAATGGAACAGAGCTTTATTGGCCAGATAGATGCTCTCCACGGTTTCCAGAACCACGGCTGTGACATTGAGAACCACCAGCACCAGCATAAAGAGATTTACTGCCTCTGCCGTTTTGTCTTCGGCATCGGTTGTTTCCAGGATCTCGTAAATGCGCAGCTTGTAGCTCTTGGCCATTTCGACCTCGCTGTATTCGACTTGATATGTCTATCTTAATATATACGAACTTGCCCTATTTTTGATATGAAAGCCGCTTGCCTCCAGCTTTCCGTAGAGTCCTGTCATCCCGATAAAAACATCACCCGAGCAATGCAGATGGCTGGCGCGGCCTTAGCCGAAGGCGCAGAGATCCTGGTATTTCCTGAGCTCTTCTTGACCGGCTTTTGCTACGAGCCCTCTTTGCAGTCTTCCTCCTCGGCTGAGGACTATTCGCCCTATCCATCGCTTGATCCCTTTCGGGCCCTGGCAGAGGAGCACAATTGCCTTTTCATCGGCTCGCTTCGCAGCGGCCGGCAGAATCTGGGCTTCAGCCTTGACTCGGGCGGCCTGCAGCTTCGCTCCAAGATCCATCCCTTCGGCGCAGAGAAGGAGCACTTCGATGGAGGAGACATCATCTCGCCCATAGATACGAAGTGTGGCCGGGCGGGGCTGGAGATCTGCTACGACCTGCGTTTTCCTGAGGTGGCGCGCATCCTTGCCCTGCAGGGCGCAGATTTTCTGGTCACGGTGGCCCAGTTTCCAAAGCTGCGGCGCGAGCAATGGCGCACGCTGGCCATGGCCCGGGCCATCGAAAACCAGATGCCTCATCTGGCCTGCAACTGGGCTCGCGGCGGGGGCTCTTTGATCATCGATGCTCGCGGCCAAATTTTGGCGGAGGCCGGCTCTGAGGAAGCTTTGATCTGGGCCGATATCGACCTGGCTGATAGGGATGCTTTTCGTCGCGAGGTTTCTTGTTTTGCCGATCGCCGGCCAGAGGTCTATGGAAGGTGGGAGGTTGAACGCTCTAACCTTTAATTTCCTGGTCTCCAAGTTCCGGGGCTATTACATTGAATCATCCCTGGATGCCCCGCCCAGCCTTGCCTCTCGAGAGTGGGGCTTTCTCTTTTTCGACGACTCCGGCATGCGCCGGCACAAGTCCTTCTTCTCGCGCGGCGAGCTGGTCGATTATGTGCGGGCAATGGTGCCGCGCCACGTCTATCACTCTGCCGCTTACTACCAGCGGCCCGGCGCTCCGACCATGAAAGAGAAGCTCTGGCAGGGCTCCGATCTCATCTTCGACCTGGATGCCGATCACCTGAGAAATGCGCCCAGGAGCTACAGTGAGATGCTGGAATTGGTAAAGAAGGAGACGCAAAAGCTGCTGACATTTCTTTTATCCGACTTCGGCTTTAGCGAGAGCAAAATGAGTGTCGTCTTTTCCGGAGGCCGTGGCTATCACATTCACGTCCGAGACCCGCGCGTCTTTAGTTTCGGCGGCGATGAGCGACGCGAAATTGTGGACTATCTGGCGGGCCGGGGCCTGGACATGGATCGGTTCATCCACATGGCCCCAATGGAGGGCGACTGGGGGAAAGATCGGGCTTTTCGGCTCCGTGCGCCCTCCGCGGGAGCGGCGGGCTGGGGTGGCAGGATCAATCGATCCATCATCTCCTTTGTCGAAGATCTGCGCTGCTTGAACGAAGCGGAAGCTATCGCGGTTCTATCGAAACGAAAGGGCATCGGACCCAAAAAAGCCGCCAGCTTTTACAAAAGCCTGCAGGGTGAAAATGTATTGGATGAGATTTCTCGGGGAAATCTGGACCTTTTTCGGGGCAGTGCCGCTATCTGGAAGCTCCTTCTCGTGGAGTTCTTGGACGGCGAGGGCGTGAAGGTGGGCTTCAATTTAGATGAGGAGCGGGGCGAGACCGACGAGCCGGTGACGGCCGACGTGCGCCGGCTGATTCGCTGTCCCGGCAGCCTGCACGGCGGCTCGGGAATGCGTGTGACGCCCCTCTTGCTTCGCGACCTCGACGACTTTGATCCTCTGCAAGATGCCGTGGTCTTCGGGGATGAGGCCGTGCCGCTGCAGATATTAAAGCCCTTCAAAACTCAGATGAAAGGCGAAAGCTTCAATCTGGCGGAGGGTCCGACGGAGCTTCCGGCCTGTGTCGCCGTCTTTCTCATGGCGCGGGGCGTGGGAGAGGCGCGTACAAAGCATTAATCTATATATTATTTGATCTCAGATAACAGGCCCGCGCAGGGGCATGAAGGTGGAAGAATTGGATCTGGCCAATGCGCTTCGAGAGGAGCGCAAATCCGCGGAGCTTCAGCATCTGGATAAGGACTTTTACCAGCAGGTGGGCGTTTATTTGGTCGGCCTGGGGCAGGAGCTCTCACAGGTAGTGGACCCCTTCAGCGTAGAGGCTCAGATTCTGCAAGATACCCTCAAGAGCGAGAAGAACAGCGTCAATAAGCTCATCGACCAGAGGGTGAAAAAGATAGTCCGCCGGGCGCTACGCAGTGCTAGATCCGCTTCTCGGGAAGAGGTTCTACTGGGCATGACCGAGGAGGAGGAGGAGATCTACCGGCAGATGCTCTCAGCCATTGCCTCCGGTCGCGAGGTCATCTTAGCCCATGTGGCTCACACCGAAAGGCCTTTAACGGGCAAGAAAGATATATCTCGGGAATACGAAATTGTGCGGTTGCTGGATAGTGTTCCTCTGTTCGTGGGAGTTGACGGGAGAAATTACCTTCTCGGGAAGGATGATGTGGCTGTGCTCCCGGCCGTTCACGCCAGAAATCTGCGCAACAAAAAATTAGCTTCTGAAGTGAAGATTGAGAGATGATACGTTGTGAAGATGCCAAAAAAGCTTAACGCTTACTGTCCGTTCTGTAAAAAGCATACCCCCCAAACTGTGGAGAGGGTGAGAAAAGGCCGGGCTTCCTCGATGACTCGTATCGTGAGGCAGAAGGCGCGGGCCAATGGAATTGGAAATCAGGGCAAGTTCTCTAAAGTGCCGGGCGGCGACAAGCCCGTCAAGAGGCTGAATCTGCGCTACCGCTGCAACACTTGCAAGAAGGCTCACAACCGACCAGGCTTTAGGGCCGGCAAGTTCGATCTGGTGGAGGGATAAATTTGCCATCCAAGTTCGTCAAGGTAAAGTGCAACGACTGCGAGAACGTGCAGGTCATATTCGCTCATGCCTCTACGGTTGTCAAATGCCTGGTCTGCGGGCGCACGCTTGCAGAGCCCACTGGCGGCAAGGCTGAGATCAAGACCGCCGTAGTAGAAGTATTAGAGTGATCTATAATGCAACGTGAGGGCTGGCCAGAGCTCGGATCTCTAGTCGTCTGCACCGTGACTCAGGTAGTGGACTTCGGAGCCTTCGTCTCTATGGACGAGTATTCCGGTAAGCAGGGCCTGATTCACATCTCGGAGGTGGCCAGCGGATGGATCAAGTACATTCGCGACCACGTGCGAGAGGGGCAGAAGATCGTCTGCAAGGTATTGAATGTAGACACGTCCAGGCACCACATCGATCTCTCTCTAAAAGACGTAAATGAGCATCAGCGTCGGGAGAAGATTCAGGAGTGGAAGGCGGATCAAAAAGCCTGGAAATGGCTGGAGATGGCTTACAAGGATCGGCCCGAGGACGTTAAGCGTGTCGCTGATGTTCTAGTGGCAGCGTACGACAGCCTCTATCTGGCCATGGAGGAGGCGGCGATCAGTGGAGTCGATGCCCTGAAGGATGTCGATCTGACGGAAGAAGATTTGAAGATGCTGGAGAGCCTCTCCAAGGATAACGTCAAGATACCGTCCGTCGACATCAGCGGCTATGTGGATATCACTTCTCCCGCCCCTGATGGTGTGGATGTCATCCGTAAAGCCCTCAAACAGGCCAAACGCAGCAAAGACAAAGATGCTACGCTCTCCATAACTTATATTGGAGCTCCACGCTATCGCATTCATGTAACTGCGCCGGATTACAAGCATGCTGAGTCTGTTCTCAAGAAGTCTGCTCAAGCTGTGGTGAAATACATAGAACAGCACGGCGGAGAAGGCACTTTCCTTAGAGAAGCATGAGATCCAAAATCCTGAGGTGTACGGCCTGCAGCCGCTACACCCTAAAGGATATCTGCTCCATCTGTGGGGGCCATACTACTATTACCAAGCCCGCCAGATTCTCTCCCGATGACCCTTACGGCAAGTATCGGAGAGTTCTCGGCCAGGAGGCAAAATGAAGGAGACTCTGGTTTCCCGTATCAAAGAAGTAACCCTTAAGGACCCAATTCTTGTTGAGGGTCTGCCGGGCGTGGGCCACGTGGGAAAGCTAGTAGCCGATCACATGGTGGAAGAGCTCAAGGCTGAGAAGATCATCGAGATCTACTCACCTCATTTTCCGCCACAGGTGATGGTAAAAGAGGACGGCACCATCAAGCAGGTCCGAAATGAGATATATGCCTATCATGGCAAGAACGATGAGCCGGATCTGCTCATCCTCATAGGCGACTATCAGAGTGCCACTAACGAGGGGCACTACGAGCTTTGCAGCATCTTCCTAGACATCGCCCAGAGCTTTCATGTAAAGAGGATCTATGCTCTGGGGGGCTACGGTACCGGCCAGTTCGTGGACAAGCCCACAGTCATGGGAGCGGCCACAAGTATCGAGCTTGTGGAGGAGATGAAACAAAAGGAGGTCGTCTTTCATGAGAATGAGCCCTGCGGGGGCATAATCGGCGTCTCGGGATTGCTCTTAGGCCTGGGGGCCCTTCGGGGTATCGATGCCGTCT
>JALNZQ010000115.1 GCA_023229165.1 Methanothrix sp. | reverse complement strand
TCTATAAATTTATCATCGAATAGAAAGATAATTTAAAGAATTTTGCAAAATTACCACTTTTGTTCCAGAAAAACTTAATCACACCAGGACGATCATCAGATACTATTGAAGCTTTAACTTCTACATCGCGACCTGGTTGTGCATCCTTGATTCCTAAAGAATTGCTTCCGTCTTTCGAAGCCAAATTAGACTGCTCAATATTACCATTAAAGTGCATTAAATCCGAGTCTTTTTCAAATCCGAAATTCTTGCAATCTTGGCCTAATACGGAATTAATGGAATAATATAGCAATATACTACAAATCAAAATTAACATTAATAATCTGATTTCTTTATGTTCTCGCATAGAAACTGTCCCTCAAATCCCTATTCGTTCCTACCTTTCAAAGCGCTTACTTTACTACTATTTAGACGTTTTGGATCAGTTCATAATTTTCGCATTAAAATTTCCAAAACTGAGTTTTTTTCCCCTTAAAAATTTAATGCAGAAAGCATCAATCCAGAAATCTAGATCTGATAAGGTAGCTGGCCACTCTCACAGATCTCAGATCTTTTCATTGCATTCGTAGCTTCCGCAGCCCCGGCCAGGGCCTCCTCGAACTCATCCCTTTCCGAAAGGGATATGCGCGTTCTGCCCTCGGGATAAATCAGTTCCAGCTCCTTTCTCACTTCATGAGATGCAGGCACTCTCAATACGCGCAAGTTCTCCAGTGGCGTCTCAAAGAGGACCTTGCCTGGAGTTTTGATCCAGAGAATGATTCTTTGGCTGGTGATATTCCAGATGCCGGGCACCCAGCATTTGATCAGACCCTCATCCTCACGCAGATATCCGAAGGCCTTGTAGAGGACCTGCTCGCCCGGAAAAAGAGGAATATGTGTCTCCTGGCTCGCATACAATTCTCGGCTGCTCTTATCCCAATCTTCCATTATGCCGTACTCCAGCATGGTCTCCATGCCGGCGATCATGGCCTTCAAAGTCACGCCTATCAGGGGAATGCCGGCCACAGAGATGATCAGATCGGCATTGAGAACCGCGCCTTTGTTGAGCAGCCGGTCTAAAACTTCGACCAGGCAACTCTCTCTTTCCGGATTCATCCCGTCTCCTGAAGGCGCACAAAGCTGAAGGGAGCCCAGGGGCCCGTGAACCTTACAAAGAACCCCTCTTTGCAGTTGATCTCCTCAAGAACCTCGCCCAGTTTTTTCACGGCCTCATCTGAGACCAGGCAGGAGTAGGTGGCCAGAAGCTTCTTCTCCTTATATTTCTCGGGGGTCCAGGATGTTCTGCCGCTTACCTTCAGCTCTTTTACCAACGGCTTAATTTCTGTGCAAAACCGATCTGCCAGACGTCCGGTCTCCGAATAAGTCAAGTTCTTCAGCTTCATGTCCAGATCGCGCTTGAGCAAGTAGGCCTTTCCTTTGGACCCTTTTTCGATGCTGTTCTTGAGATCCACTAGCTCCTGATTTTTGGAATAAACCAGGTTCTCCAAATAAGCGTGATCGCAGTAGATCTGGATTGAATACTCTGCCGTTCCCCGCACCCGGATCAGCTCGCCTGCGAGATTTTCGTAGTCCCGGCAGAGCCAGTCTTTGACCGCATCATCATTACCCTTGATGATAACATCGAAAGAGAAAGGAAGCACGGTTCCGAACATCTTCGTGGCCTGGTCTATCACATAGCTATGCTCCAAGACCCATCCCTCTGCCAGCTTTTTGTCCTCAGTTTTGTACGGCTTTGCGTCGCATGCATGAACTATCGCAGCAATATCTTTGTAGGTTATTATGTAGACGTTATTCTTCTCTATGCCGATGCTGCCCAACATGGCATCGTGCCCGGTCCTGGCGACTGAGTAAAGGTACCTGGCCTCTTTAACCATATCTCAGGACTCCTCCAAATAGATCGCCTTGATCGCCATTCGGATCCCTAGTCCAGCTTGAGCTCCAGTATGCCGTTCTTGAAGCTCTTCATAATGATGGATTTTGCTGGTCGCGGCAGAGCCACATTTTTGCGAAGCTGGCCGGCAGTAATCTCTAGAGAGTCTCCCTCCAGATTCATCAACAAATCATCAACGTGGACCCCGAAAAGCTCGGCAATGATCGTGATGCCATCCTTTCCTTCCATCACATCCACCATTCGCTGCCCATGAAACTCATTCTCTGGCATACTTTCTCCCTCTCTTCTCCTGGCGGCTCTTAAAAGCCCCTGCTGGAGAAGCCTGGCATAAACGTGGTGGGTATGCCGCTGCAAGCGGGCGGAAAAGTGATGATTTTTATCTATGCCGCCCATACCCTAGGACTCCTCTCTTTGGCTTTCTTCGTTCCAGCTCGCTGGGTTCAGGAACTTATCGATCAAGTCTTCCGCAGCCAGATCCAGATCACTGCGAACCGATTGCACGGCTTCTTCTATGTTGTTATCCGACTTTATCTTATCGAGTGCCTCGGTTAATTCAGAGAGGGCCTCGCCCAGCCGCTCTATCTCGCAGTCGCTGAGACGTCCGCTCTCCATTCTCCTCAAAGCCTGTCGTTCCAAAAGCTCCTGGATGATCTCCACCAGGGCCACCACCAGGCCCAAAAGGCCATCTTTCAGGTTTCCTTCATCCAGGTTGACTGCCATTTTCAGATCCTAATCCAGCTTGAGATGAAGTATGCCGTTCTTGAAGCTCTTCTCAACGATGGATTTTGCTATTCTCGGCATTGCTATTTTTTTGCTGAACTGGCCGGCGGTAATCTCCAGAGTATCTCCCTCCAGATTCATCAACAAATCCTCTTCTGAGACTCCAGGCAGTTCGGCAATGATCGTGATTCCGTCAGTTCCTTCCATTACATCCACTATCGGCTGCCTGTGAGGAGCGGATTCTGGCATCTTAACGCTTTCCGTCCTGGGAGCCGCCCTTCTCGCTCCATGGCCCGGCCCATGGCCAAGCGGCCTGGTAGAAACGTGATAATCGACGACGGGCTTGCTGGACCAGCCTACATCGATCCTATGTTTAATCTCCGCGTCCGTGTCGGCAATCCTCTGCCGAAATTCTGGTGATGACTCTTCCAGGGACTTGATTATGCCCCCCAGACCGGGTATGAACTGGCTCACCACGTTTTGCACTATGCCACCCATTTGAATATCCGCACTCTGTTTATGGGACCCCTTTTCCAGTTCTTCGATCCTCTTTTCCAGGCGCGCTATCTTCTCTGCATCCTTATCCTTTGAATCCTCAACCATCGGTATCCCTCCAAAGATCAATCGTAATTTCCAAGGCCGGGCCGGATGATGGGCAGGGGTGCCGGGCTGGACCAACCGCAGATGTGACACCCCTCCCGGATCAGCTGATCTTCATCTCTTCTGTTTCCGCATTCTGGGCAGCAGGCCATGGGTTTGAGAGCATCTTTCCACCCTTTTGCATTCAGATTAGTGCCCGCCGGCATCTCCAGGCCGTACTTGGCCGCTGTCTCAAAGGAGGCTAAAACCGCCCGAATCTTGATGCCCAAAAGCTCCGTACCTGCCAAAGATACGGCTATATCCGCGTTGATCACCAGGCCCTTGTCAAGGATTCTTTCTACGATATCGGCAAGATTCTGGCTTCTTGTCGGCGCCAAAGAATTCATCTGTACCTCCACTTACTTTCGGTTGGCCATCTCATCCCGAATTCGCCTCTTATGAGCCAGCATCTTGGCTTTATGGACGAGCTTTTGCGTCCGCTGCATATTTCTGACTCTTGCCTTTTCAGTATGCCATCTCTCTTTGATCATTTGATTGCTTCGTTTGGAGCTGGCATACCAGGTGCTCTTCGTCTGCATAAGTGAGGGACGGATCTCGTCTCTTATCCTCCTCTTATGAGCAGTTACCAGGGCGTGCTGACGTCTCCTGTTTTCCAGAACCTTTTGGCTTAGTAGGGCCATTGTCTCGTATCTCCATAATATTATCTATTTTCATCCTCAAATCCTATCTGCACTCTGCCATGGTAAATTGCGCGAATGAAGCCGGAATAACCCAAAGATCCCGAAAAAGGCCGTTTACGTTCATTGTTTTCTTCCATCTCCTGGAGTATATGCAAGAAGCTCCCTGCATTTTTTGTAGGGCAATTTTCCGGATTTTCAGCTTCTTCGGCCATGTCTTATCCTAGGATGTCCATCTTCGAACCGAGGTCCATCTCTAAAACCTTCTGAGCTACATCCAGCTTATGCAAGAGCTCCAAGTTCTTCCGTTCGTATTCCTGGCGATCAAGCTCTCCGAATTCGTAGAGCAGACGTGTCTCTTTTATCTGGTCCTTGATCTTTTCCGGATTGTAGTATCCTTTTAAGGCAAACTTCTGGATCTGCTCCAGCGTCCAAATCATATCCAGCCCAGGCAGGGAGATTCCAATGGATCGCAGCAGAATATCGTCTATGATGAACATTCTATCGAAACCCCCTTCGCTTGCCTCCCAGGATATGAATATCTACAAAGTTATAGGCCGGCCAAGGACCGGAGTACTGCACCTTCATCTCAGGATATTTCTCTTTTAGCTTGCCCACCTGCAAAGAGAACTCATCCATGCCGGACTTTTCTACCAAAAAGGTGCTGTTTAAAATCAAACGGTCGGAAAAGAGCTTGAGTTTTTTGTTATCAGAGGAAACTGCTAAGAGGCTCTTTAGGAAATCTGCGCTGCATTCCTCTCGCTGGGCACTGCCCATGGGTTCGATATCTTTGGGAAGAAAGACCTTGATGCCAAGTTCCACCTTGCTGTCTACAATCGGCAGTGCCTTTTGCATGGCCTGATAGCCTGCGCTCATGGCAATTTGCAGCAGCTTTTTGCTCTTGAATGCCATGCCATAGGCCACGGGAATTACGCTGTGCTCTCGCATTACCTGTTCCACTACATTCCTGTGGACCTCTACTTCCTGCTCATCCACAGCATAATCCCTGTAGGTCACATCGCTGACGACGGGGCTTAAGTCCCTGTAGTCCAGAGTATAGACCTCACTAGCATCAAAGCCGATATTCCCAAAGCTCTTCCTCTCCTTAGTAGAGAAAGGAATGACGCAATAAACATACCTTCCCAGAGAATCGGGGTCCGTCTTCTCAGCTTTAAGAATCCTCCTTACCAAGAAGCTACACCTCTTCCTCGACCATCTCCATGTCCGCTCTTCTGCGCAGCATTATTCTCTTGTAGCCAAGAAGCTCCCCATCAGGATCGAACTTCATCTCGTACCTTCCTAAAATATCCTGTGTGTCGGGCACGGATTTTCTTTCCAGCACCTCTAATTCCGCCACCCAGCCTTCTGCCTCCTTGTTCAGGCTGATGATGCTGTCAAGTTTCTTCTCCAACATGGTTTCTGCTGCTTGGTTTACTCTCCCAAGAATTTCCTGAATCTTTGGCTTACCGGTCATGCATGGTCACCTAAGGAGTATAGATAGAGAACTCTCCGTGGATGGGGATTATTTCCACGCTCCCTCCCTTGAATTCATGAATTCTCTCTTTCAATTTATATTTATCTACTTCGTCAGCCAATCGATAGTAGCGAAGAAATGAGGCAAGCCTATGCCTCCTGGCTTTGACTGCATCTCTGCCTAAGGCTTCTTCCTCAAAAGTTCCATCCGGTTTGAGGGTGAAATAAAATGTGGCTCCTACCTGCCTTCCGTCCTGCATCCTGGCTTTAACGACCAGAGCATCGGTCTCATTAAATGCAAGTCCCGGAGGCTTCTTGTGGAAGAGCTGGCTTATTTTATAAACTTCAGCCTCTTCGACTACAGCTGTTATTGGTTGCATATCAATCCTTAGGCCTGACTCAAGTCGCCGACTCCATAACCAGTCTTTTCTTCTCTTCCATGTCCTTGGGAGAGCAGGTCTTGCTGGCTATGACATCGATGCACAGTTGCTTGAAATCTATGGCCAAATCATCGCGGCCCTTTAGGGTCTGCAGTCCTTTGGCGATCATGATGCAAGCTCTGGTGCCGGGCTTCTGGGCATCGGGAAGCTTCTCTCTTATTGATCTTATTATCTGCACTATCTTCTCGGCCTTATCCTGAGAGATTCCCGTATGCTCCATCACGATTCTGACCTCGGTCTCGTAGCCGTAGTAGTCGGCATATATGCCAACCATGCGATCGAGCAGTGCATCTTGCGGCCTGTGAATTCCTGCATATTCAATGGAGTTGCTGGTGAGGATGGCCTTGAAATCGGGATGAACTTTTATATACCTGTCTTCTCCGAATTTAGTTGGCAGTTCCAGGATGCCTTCCTCAAAGACGGACAGGAGAACGTTATTTGATGCCGGCTTGGTTCTGGAGAACTCGTTGTAGATGAGTGTGTAGCCAAATTTGCAGGCCAGGGAGAGGGGATTGTCCACCCACTCGATCTTCATAGTATCCTTGGTCTTGAAGACATTGTGGACGTAGTTATCCCGCACGCTTTCACTCTGCATTTGAGAATAGCCGCCAATCAAATCTGATGTGGTTATGGATTCGTCACCGTTAATCCAGACAACTGGTCGACCAAGAACTTTGGCCACATGGACGGCCAGACTGGTCTTGCCGCATCCCGTAGGCCCAATCAGATGCACAGGATAGCCTGCTTGAAGCCAGAGAGACAGCCGGCTTTCCATCTCTATTACCTCCGGGGTGCTGATGAAGTGATTAGACTCCGGCGTGAGGAAAGCTTCCTCGATGGCCTTATGCCTGGCTTCTTCTGATATCAACTCGTAGCTGCAGTCCATATTAGCAGGAGACCTGATTCTCACCTGAATGCTGGGATTGTCTGATCCTGCTTCGGAATTGTGAGCCCTCTCGCTAGCTTTTTTCTCAGAAGCGGTCATGTGGACTGCCTCCCCTCTCACCCTCCTGGGATGTGACTCAATATACGGCATCGCTTGGCACCTTCATGAAGTATGAATAATAATAAAAAGTTCTACTAAGGATTTACCCATAGTAGAAATCGCGGACATAGTTCTTGAGATCCTGCTCTTGATATTTGTGGATCTCGTTTTGGAAAGACGCGGCTCTTCCTTGAAGCTCTTTTGCACCAGAATATATCCTGGAGACTGCTTCGCGGTTCTCTTTGATCTGTGAGTTGAGATTGCTTTGGAACTTTGCGACTCCATTCTGCAAATTTCTGTAGCCCTCATCTCGGATGCTCTTTCCAGCCTTCTGAAACTCGCGAGACATCTTTTCTTGAGAGGACACAATCTCCCTGGCTCCGGAATGCAGTTTTGCGGCAGAGTCAAAATTCTCCTTTATTTGGGCATCAATTGACCGCTTGAATTGCACTTGTCCATGATCGAATCTCTTCTGGCCGTCTTCGATCATTTTTTGGGCTTCAGCGTGCATATTTCTGGACAACGTGTTGCCAGCAGCTTGGAACTCTTTTACCGCCTTCGTCATCTCTCGGATGCCTTCATCACGGATCTCCATGCCTGCTTTCTTGAGATCTACGGCTTTGTTGTCGATTGAATTGGCCTTAGCCAAAACGCCCTTTTTGCCAAAGCCCGCCGGTTTTGCTGCACTTTTCGGTTTTTCGATCATTGAAGCCTCTTTGGGACTCACATGTGGTGTGGACTTGGGCGGCTCTTTTTGCTTCTTCATAGCCTCCAGGATGTATTCAGCCAACTGGGACTTTGTTCCACCCAAATTCTCCAAACCATACTTCAGAGCCAGTTCTTCCAGATCTCGCCGAGTGTGCTTGGTTACAAGCTCGTCGAAGGTCTCCGTTTTGGTGTTTGCGTATTCCTCCATGGCTCTTCCTCCGAAAATAATTAGAAGAAATCAGTCCTAAGCAGGAACCGCAGGGGTAGCGCCGATGGCAGCCTGTTCGATCTTGGCCATCTCTTCAGAGTAGTGCAGGTAGGTGTCCACCGATGCCACGACAACACGTGCCTCGACGGTCAGAATCTCGATTCCCACCAGGCTGATCCTTGCCCAAACATCGACTACGATACCCTTGTCAAGAATCCTATCCAGAACCTCAGCAAGACTTGATGCGTCCGGTGTAGCGGTTACCATTTTTCTTCACTCCATTTGATATTGCAATTACATTTTTTAAGCTGGGACTTTCGGGCTGGCGCCAATGGCAGCCTGTTCGATCTTGGCCATCTCTTCAGAGTAGTGCAGGTAGGTGTCCACCGATGC
>JALNZQ010000114.1 GCA_023229165.1 Methanothrix sp. | reverse complement strand
TGCTCTCGCCTCTCTTTTTGGCCCGAATGATATATCTGATCTTCTTCTCTGTTAGCTTTACAACCTTATTCTTCTTTCCCATGCCTTTTTGATGGGTATATAAAGTCAAGAGTTTCGGGACTCTACACAAATTGTTTATCTATTGATCAGCGAATATTATCATAAAACCTAAAGAGGCTCCATTCCATAATACCCAGGTGTCTGGTTGTATTCGGAATAAGTATATACGTGGATATGTCAGAGTGATTGCTAAAGCAAAATTGGAGGAAAAATGACCGCATTAAGGCACATGACGCATGTATTGATATTATCATATATTTTGATAATGTTCATAAATCCGGTGCTTGGTATTACCGTATCTCACGGAAGAGACGGAGCATTCACATCTACCAACTACAATCTCGATACCTCGACTGCCTTGAAGGATGTGAGTAAGTTGGGAGATGGCACGATATCTCAAGTTAGCCAGTTGAGCGGCTCAGGAGTTAATGAAATAAGCTACCAGACATCTGCAAAAGGAAACAGCGTCAATAGCGCAATCAAAAGCTCAGGCGTGCTCAGTGCAGCTACATCGACTACTGCGTCCGGTGAAGTTGCTTTTCTCAGCCAGGATGTAGCTGGTAGCGGCGATTTAGCAGCAGTTGTACAAGGCAAATCAGACTCGACGTCCACTGAGCAGATGAATGCTGTTTTGAATGGCCATACATCTACCTCGCTGAACGCCTTTGCAGGAAAGGACATCTCAACGAGCGGGCAGAGCACGACGATTTTCGGTGATGCCGGGGCCACAAGCAGCAGCGCAAACTCCGCAGAAAACAACATGGCGGTAGAAGGTGGATTCTCAGGAAGTGGCGACCTTAATACAAAACTGACCACCATTGCTGCGGAACGCTCGGGAATCTATGGAACAAACTCGTTTAACGGCCAGGAAGTCGTCAATAATAAGGTGCTACGAGGCATAGCTTCCGGCGAACTTTCCGTCTCAGCAGACGGCATTTATGAAGATCGTGAGGGTGACCTCGGGACTTATGGAGTTACAGCCACCAACATATTGAAGCCATCGCAAAATAAGGCTGTTTTCGCAACGGCAGGCTGGCGATGGGCAAATAACGTGCCAATTCAATATAAACTATCCACAAATTTGATTGGCAGCAGTACGGGTGCTAATGCGAAACTCTGGGCACGAGAGATTAGCAAAGGTGCTAACGAATGGGATCGCAATACGGCAAAGAACGTTTTTAAAGGCACTGATACCAGTAACACACCAGGGTCCACTAACGTCATTACATTTACATCATACGTGCCTGAAGTAGGGGAATATCAAGGCGGGACAGGAAATGGTAAAAATAACTATATGGAAGTTACGAAGGATTTGACAGATCCAACCATTGCAGTAACTTGGACCTGGTATTACACGGACGTATATGTAACCGGAGCGGACGGCAAGAGATACAAAAAGGCAGCCGAATCCGATGTCTACTTCAATGGAAACATGTACTGGCGTGTGGCACCTTCTCAGAGCACGGCCACCAATTCCAAATTTGATGTCCGCACAATAGCGACTCACGAAGTCGGGCACACTCTTGGCCTTGCCGACCTGTATGGTTCAGGGGACAAGAGCAAGACGATGTATGGCTACAACAACGGACAGGTAGACTGGTATCTTAGCTATGCAGACAAATTGGGACTATGGAGCCTATACGGTCGGTGAGGTGAGGCAAGACTATCATCAGCCGTAGTGTGTAACCTGCAATCCATCTTTTTTCAGATATATCTATCTCTCCGCCCGCAGATCACCCAGCGCCCGATCCACCCGGCTACGCCTCCCAGCCAGCCGTTCTTCGCCCGCCGCAATCCTTTCCAGCCGGTCCTTGATCATGCGCTGTGTCTCCGCTGGCGCCGGCCCGCCCGTGTTGGCCCGCAGGGCGACGTTGCTCTTCGGATCCAGTGCCCTCTCCAAGTCCGCTTCGGAAAAGCCGCGCTCGCTGGCCGAATAACCAGCCATCTCCCGGGCGATCAGATCCAGCTCGGCCATGTTTGGCCTGCCGCCCGAGGCCGCAATTCGGCCCACGATGCTGTGCGCTGTCCTAAAGGGCATGCCGGTAATTCTGACCAGCGAGTCGGCGATCTCCGTGGCCGTGGAAAAGCCCGCGCCTGCGCATTGCTGCATCCTTTCCAGGTTGAACTTGAGAGAGGAGACACAGCCGTCCAGGATGCGCACAGTGCTTCTCGCCCAATCCAAACCGCGCCAGAGGTGGGGCGTGACCTCCTGCAAGTCACGATTGTAGCTCATGGGAAGGCCCTTGCAGATGGAGAGCGCAGCCATGAGGCTTCCTAAAACCGAGCCGGTCTTGCCGCGGGCCAGCTCTGCCGTGTCCGGGTTTTTCTTCTGGGGCATGATGGAGCTGGTGGAGGCGTAGAGGTTGTCTAATTCCAGGTAGCAAAACTCTGAAGTGGACCACAGCACCAACTCCTCGGCCAGGCGGCTCTGATTGACCATTAAAATAGAGAGATCAGCCAAGACCTCCAGGATGAAATCACGCGTGGATACGGCGTCCATGCTGTTTTCCACCAGGCCGTCAAAGCCCAAGAGATGGCCGGTCCTCTGCCGATCTATCTTAAATCCGGTAGAGGCAAAAGCCGCCGCGCCCAGAGGGCTCTGGTTAACCCGCACGTAGGCATCCTCCAATCGGTAGAAGTCCCGCCCGGCAGCATCGGCATGGGCCAGTAGATGATGGGCCAGAGTGGTAGGCTGAGCGTGCTGAGTGTGGGTAAAACCGGGAATGATTGTCTCGATATGCTTTCCCGCCAGCCGAACCAACGTTTTCACCAGCGAGAGCTGCTCTGCCATCAGATCCAGCATTTGAGCGCGCAGCGCCAGGCGAATGCAGGTGGCCACCTCGTCGTTTCTGGAGCGACCGGTGTGCATTCTGCCCCCCTCGGGACCTACAAACGCCAGTACATAAGCCTCAATGGCCTCATGCACATCCTCACCTGGGCCCAGCGACTGCGACCCAGCTTGCATGAGATCGTCAAGAGCGGCCATGATCCGGGTGCATACCTCTCCCGAGATCAGTCCCTGCTCCCTCAGCATTACCAGATGGGCTCTATCCACCAGCAGATCGGCTTCAAAGATACGCTCATCTGCCTTTCGGCTGGAGAGAAAGTCCAGTACATCCTGCCGGCATTCCCCCAGACGTTGATCGCGAAACATGTCAGCTCATTTAAGTTGTGTAGTTGGCGTTTACATTCACATACTCAGGGGTCAGATCGCAGCCAAAGCCGCGTGCATCGGCATTGCCCAGGGCGAGGTCAATATTGATGGTGATAGTATCCCCTTTCATAATCTCTTTGGCCTGATCCAGGACTCCATCCACGATGCGGCCCTTTTCTACCAGCGAGACCTTGATGCCACCCATTCCTTCCAGGCCCAGTGTGATCTTCGTCGGGTCCATCTCCGCCCCCGAGTATCCCACGGCGCAGATGATGCGGCCCCAATTGGGATCGGCGCCATAGACGGCCGTCTTGACCAGACTGCTGCGAGCTACCGCCTTGGCAACCAGGCGGGCGTCTTCCTTGCTACGCGCGCCGCGGACCACCGTCTCAAAGTACTTGCTGGCGCCCTCGCCATCCCTTGCCATCATGCGCGCCAGCTCCATGCATACGTACCTCAATGCTTCGCGGAAATCTGCCACCAGGCCTTTGACCTTTCCCGTAGACGTGAGGAGCACAGTATCATTGGTGCTGGTGTCCCCGTCAACAGTGAGCATATTGAAGCTGCCACTCACGGCATCGGCCAGACAATCGTGCAACACCGAAGATGGAAAATCTGCATCCGTGTAAAGGAAACAGAGCATGGTGGCCACATTGGGCTCGATCATTCCGGCGCCTTTGACTATACCGGCCACGCGCAGGCCCTCATGCTCCACAGCGATCTCTTTTACGCGAGTGTCCGTGGTCATGATGGCCCGCTCCGCTTCTGTGCCGGCTTCGCTGTCGCTACGAAGCCTCACTTTGGCCTGCTCGAAGAGCCGGGAGATGAGCGGCAGATCCATGTAGCGACCAATGACGCCAGTGGAAGCCACGCCGATCTTCTTTTCATCAGTTGCCAGAAAACCGGCTAAAAGTCGGGCCATGGCCCTGGCATCCTCCAGTCCCCGCGGACCGGTGTAAGCATTGGCGCAGCCGCTATTGGCGATGACGCCGTCCAGATAGCCTCCGGCCAAATGTCCGGCGGTGACGTCCAGGGGCGCTGCTCTCACCTTGTTGGTGGTGAACATGCCGGCAGCTGCTCCGGAGGCGGCGATCAGTGCCAGGCCGTATTTTCCCTGGCGCACTCCGGAAGCTCGCACTCCAGAAACGGCGCAGATGCCGCCCTCAATCCTCTGCACGCTGCATCCCCAGACCGGATATGATGTCGCCCCTGGTCACTATGCCCACCAGCCGTCCGTCCTCCACCACCGGCAGCCGGTTTATGCGGTGGCGGGTCATGATGCCTGCCGCCTCCTCAATTGAATCATCCGGCCCCAATTCATGCAGGTTTTTGCTCATGATATTGCCAACTCTTTTCGTTGGGATCTCCTCCAGGCTGGCATGCATCCGTTCCCACTTTACCAGATCTCGAAATGGAATCTCGAAAACCTCGAAGGGACTGGGAAGCCAGAGATCGCCGTCCTTCTCTTCCACAGATAAAAGGCGCAAAAGGTCCGATTCCGATACCACGCCCACCAGCTTTTCTCCATCTAAAACCGGCATGCCGCTGATCTTATTCTCGCGCAGGAGGCGAGCCGCCTCGCTCACAAAAGCCTCAGCCTGGACTGTGACTGGCTTGACGTTCATAACATCTCTGACTTTCATTATTTTCACCTAATTTTCGCTTATTAGTTCAGGATCAGTTCAGGGCGCCATGCCTGGGAACCACAGCCCTGTCTTCTCATCAAGGCCAGCCATGAGGTTCATGTTTTGAATGGCCTGGCCGGACGCTCCCTTCACCAGGTTATCTATGGCAGATATGACCACCAGTCGATCGCTATCCTTCTCAGGCTCAAAGCTTATGTCGCAGAAGTTGGAGCCGCGCACCGAGGACAGCTTGGGAATGCCATCCGCCATGCGAACAAAGGGTGCATTCTTGTAAAACTCACGGTAGATCGAAGCTACCTGGCTTTTATCCTGCAGCGTCTCAACGGCGCCGGGGCTGGCGAAGACATGAGCTGTGGTGAGAATGCCCCGCACGGATGGGATGACGTGGGGAGTAAAGTTCACCTTTATGCCCGGCGACAGGCGGGAGAGCTCCTGCTTGATCTCCGGGACGTGCCGGTGCGTCGTGAGCTTGTAGGGGATAATATTTTGCGACATATTGGGGTAGTGAGAGGTCACCGTGGGCTCCACACCTGCACCGGAGATGCCTGACTTAGAGTCGTAGACCACACGCTCCACCAGACCAGCCTTGGCCAACGGGGCCACTGCCAATGTAGCTCCCGTGGGATAGCAGCCGGGATTGCCCACCAGCTTGGCTCGTGCCACCTCGGGATGAAGCTCCGTCAGTCCGAAGACGGCCTCGCGCGGAGCGCGATGCTTTGTGGCATAAGTCTTCTCGAAGACGTCCGTAGGCAATCGGTAGTCCGAAGACAGATCGATGACCCGCGTGCCTGCATCTAGAAGCTCAGGCACCCAGTCCATGGCTGTGCCGTGGGGAACAGCGGTAAAGACAATGTCACAGCGCTCTGCAACCTCTTTGCCACTCAGCGCCTCAAAGCTCTGAGAATAGATGCTCTTTAAGTGAGGATGAACTGTTGTTACGGGTTTCCCTGCCAGCTTTCGGGAGGTGACGGCAACTACCTTGACCTCGGGATGATTTGCCAGGAGGCGCAAGAGCTCCCCACCGGTGTAGCCCGAACCACCGACAATTCCTACATCTATCATAAAATCCCTCACGAGCTAATGATATTAAAAGGAGGCGGAAAGCTCAAAGAGGCCACGTGCGGCATCCTCAATTCTCTCTTTTCCCTCCAGAGCTGCCAGCCAGCTCTCCGGGATCCAGGCAGTGCCCTGGGCCGCGCCGAAAAGGGAGCCGGAGATGGAGGCTATGGAGTCAGTGTCGCCCCCGCAGCTGGCGGCCATGACGAGCGCCTCCTCTGGCTCAAACTTGAGGAAGCAGTAGAAGGCGGCGGGCACGCTCTCCGAGGCCAGGGGAGAGTTTCGGATCAGACCCAGGGCGTCCTCCGGCTTGAGGTTCAAGAGTGCTCCTACCCAGAGAAGCCTTTCTGCAAATTCGGCATCCAGGCGGCTGGCCTGGGAGGCGGCGTTCCTCAAGATAATATCCTTAGAAAAGCCGGTCAAGGAAAGGGCCACGCCTACGGCAACGGCAACAGCCGCGGCCCGGGCGGCAGCTGAGGTATGGGTAGGCAGGCTCTGCAGGTCGGCATAGCTCTTCACGATGTTGAGATCCGTGTGGTAGAGAAGGCCCATGGGCGCAGCACGCATGGCAGCGCCGCAAGTGGGAATGGCCAGGCCCGACTGCTGCCAGGCAGTTCCTGCTATCATGCTCTCTACCGCAGAACGGGTGGCAAAGCCCACCCCCCGGTTGAGCCGCTCGTCGAGCGTCCAGGTCGTGCCCCAGGCGATTAGCTTCTCGGCAAATCTGTCCGGCGAATAGCCCGCAGCCTCGATAATCGACTCGGCCAAGAGCAGCGTCTCTTCAGTGTCATCGGTGAACTGGCCGGCACATAGACCGGTGTGAAAGTGGCCTTCTGGAGCCGGCATCATCTCACGAACCATGCCGAATTTAGCTTTGATCTCCCAGGCAGTGTAGCCCTCGGTGGGCATTCCCAGAGCGTCGCCCACGGCCACGCCCAAGAGACAGCCCCGGAAGCGGTCCAACAAATCCATGAGCGGATGGGCGACGACATGGGACTAATAACCATCGGGATAGATTTCGGGAAATCAGCCAAAGGATTATTGCGGCTCCCTTCCCACTAAGACTTTCGTGGACTCTCACCTCAAAGCCTGGGATAAAGACTACGCCAGCCGGGGCCGCCTCTGGGGGGGCGGCGTCAAGAATCTGCCCATCCTTCCCGAGGGCTCGTCCGTCCTGGAGCTGGGCTGCGGCGACGGCAAAACACTCTCTGCGTTGCCCGTCGACTGGAAAATCGTCGCCCTGGACGTTTCCCTAGAGGCCCTGCACCTCGCTCGCCGTGTTCGAGCTGATGTCTTCCTTATCCAGGCCGATGCCGGTCGTCTGCCCTTGCGAGAGGAGAGCTTTGATGCGGTCTTCGCCTTCCATGTGACCGGCCACCTGCTTGCCGCCGACCGGCACGCCCTCGCCCGCGAGGCAGCGCGCGTGCTTGCGCCTGGAGGGCAGCTCTTTTTCCGGGATTTTTGCGAGCAGGATATGCGAGCCGGACAGGGCGAAGAGGTGGAGCCGGGAACATTTCGGCGGGGCAGCGGCATTCTCACCCACTACTTCTCGGAAAGCGAGGTTAAGGAGATTTTCTGCGACCTTCGGCCTGCGTCCATCGGCATGCGCCGCTGGAAGCTGCGCGTAAAAGGAGAGCCCCTTGTGCGCGCCGAGGTGGAAGCGGTCTTTCTCAAGAACTGATGTCCGGGAACGAGAACTGGTCGGACATAAGCAATTTTTATCTTATTATACCTAACTCTTGATATTTATTACAACATCTCCAACTAGCTTCTCACCATCCCGGTAGGCATCGATTAGCTTTTCCAATGTCATATCATCTTGATTTTCATATCGAATTTTTGCCTCGTTTAATATTCTCCAAGCATTTCGCATGTTATTCGACTTTGTCCCCAGGTTGAAAGACGTCAAAATGCCAACGGTGATCGCTGCTCCCCAGGCTATCCATGGATTTTGGTTTGGAATTGAAGATGCAACAGTTATTGTCAGTACTAAAGCCATCAAACCCAGGAATATATGCAAAAACCTGAGTATGCCAGCATCCCGATACCAGACATCAATCGCTTTCTTGATTTCTTTAGGCACTTCCCTCATATTGTTCACCCTCACGTACATAGTATCGCCATCTACTTGGAAGTGACTTCCTCCCCACTCTAAAGGATGGGGCTTCCTGCTTCGACGAACCGGCGCTTACTTTGGACATAGGCCAAAGCCGGAGGTCGGTTCTCCACAGGCTATCCCCCTCAGTCCGAGG
>JALNZQ010000113.1 GCA_023229165.1 Methanothrix sp. | reverse complement strand
GGGCCTGGAATGGATCAGGGTCTGTCCTCTATGCAGGCGCAATATTGAGGCGGAGAGGGCTACCAGGCAGATGGTGCTGGCAAGGAGCAGAAAGAGCCCGTGAAGGGAAGGGCCGAAAACGTTGGAAGGGAGAAGTCCTTCCTGGTATGGATGTCGCCGTATTTTTAATTTTTTTAATGGATATATTTAAGTCGTCCACTCTAAACAGAGAACACACAAATATTTATAGCTAAGTTGAACCTATCTACCTCTGGAGGTTTTGAATGAAAATTATTCTGACGATCATCGCTTTTATTTCCCTGCTATGTCTCCCTGTTGTATTTGCAGAGGGTATCAGCGTCGATCAGCTCAAGCAGATGATGACAAGATCTGCAGACAATCTCACCACCTATACCTACACCCGCTCTGCAGAAAGCACTATCATTTACAGCAATGAATCGCTCCAGGACAAATTCGCTGCTATCAAGGCCACTGAGGGTAAAGTGAACCTGACGGCACAGTCCGGTTGGTGGAGCCATCAGCTTACTGATATTGGAACTGGTCAAGTCCTCACCTGGCAAGGATACTTCTTAAACGGTACTGAGCTGTGGAAAGAAGGAGATAACTGGACCCAATTTATCATCACCGATCCAGATGCCCTTCTGGCGGACTATAACGAGCTTCCCGGCCAGGCGGCGCTCTTAAACTACAGCAACCTGTCGATCATAGGCTCAGAAGAAATGGGCGGCGAGGACTGCTATAAGCTTGCGGCAGAGCCGATCCCACTGATCGAGAAGACCATTTTAGGCACGCAGATCTTTGCCTCTTACCTCTCTTCGCCCTTCCCTCTGCCCGACGAAGTCGACAACAAGAACTTTGACTTCGACAATACCTCAATTCTCGAAAACAGCAATGTCTCGATCACAGCCTGGATTTCCAAAAAGACCTCTCTGTTAAAGAGAATCGAAATTGATTCAAGCCTGATCCTTACACCCTCGATCCTCAAGATAGAGGAGCTAAACTTTACCATACAGTCGGATCTGCATGAACAGACTGATTACAGTAATTTTGGAGAGAGCGTGCAAATCGTGCTTCCTGAAGAAAGCCAAAATCAATCCACGCGCATGAAGGGAGCTGACTGGAGATGGGCAATCTTTGGCCTGGTGGAGCCATAAGAGGAGGGAACGAAAAAATGAAATTTGCCAAGAATATTCTGTCAGGCCTCTGTATCCTGGCATTTCTGTCTTCAGGCATGCTGACGGCTATGGCACAGGATTCTGCCGACCCGGCACGCTCCTACTGTGTGAGTTCAGGCTATCTTTACAGCACATCTCCCGGAATTAATGATGGTCAGGGAATGTGCGTGTTCCCGGACAAGAGCTGGTGCGATGTGCAGTCATTTTTCCAGGGAACTTGCAGCCGGAGCCAAAAACTAAATATCTTGCCGGGGTATGTGTCCGAGTCCGGGAGCACGTGGACTCCATCAGCGGCAACGATCTGCAGGAACAGTGGAGGCAGTCTAAGGAGCGTTCATACGCCCTATGGCGATATTACAATGTGCGCGTTTTCTGATGGAAGCACCTGCGATTTATTATCTCTGACTGAGGGAAGGTGTGGCAGAGATAGCTGGCTGGTATATGCCCGTTCCTGGCTTGATGCACCATAAACTGAGATAAATTTATTTTTTTTTTTGATTAACTTTTGACATGCAAAATTAACAGAACAAAAATGCCATATTTGAAGAAATATTACTGAGTTGGAAGATGATCGCCAATGAATTCTGAAGAAGTATGGTTTTCGCATAGGGAAAAGATATACCAGATCAAGAAAGGCAAGATTGAATGGACTGAGGAAAAAAAGATCTGGACTTGGGATCGTTGCACGGTATCGCTTGTAAAAACCCCAATTTCGCCTGATAACGCATCCTCAAAAAGGCTCAGGGTGGTGATAAGGAGCAATGCCAATCAAAATCAGACTAGCATCAAGGTCAACCGGCCCATGACCTTGCGATTCATGCTCGGCTTCGATATAGAAAAAGTCAGCGAAGTCCGAATCGAACGCCCGGATCCTGATATGCAATACCACAAAGATTCGGAGATCTGGACGGGTCCAAAGGAGAGACTTATTTTTCAGCTTGATGATGACTACTGGATATGGGGATGGAATGAGGAAGGGGTTGAATTAAAATCATCAATTATATATAAAATTAATCAGGAAATTCTCCGACATCTATCTGCTCCGATCCCGGACAGCTCCGACCCGATCTTTAAATTAGAGCCCAATAGCACCAGCGACAAAATGGTCTTGAGCCATCTCATGTCTCCAGATGAGTCTGCAAAAAGGCGCATATTACCGGTCATCTACCAGCCGGCGGTAGACGGCCTGAAGAACTTCGTTCGAGAGGTTTATTGCGCTCAAAAAGACCTTGATGATAACATATCTGAGGTAGAGGTCACCCTTGTCTTCAATGATGAGCAATTGCGAAAGAATGCAATTTGGAATTATATTTACAGACTCTTCCGCTCTATCCATTATAACAGAACTAAGGATATAGAGAGCTTCAATATCAGGATAAATAAAAAAGACCCGAGCAAAAGCTGTTTCATCTTTAAAAATATCTACAGCATAAAAGATGGCGAGCGTTATGGACTGAATGAGGACTCCATACATGGAGATCCAGATTGCGAGGTCGAGCACAAAATCAGCTACTATTTCGTCGACTTCAACCATCCTGTAGTGTTCGTAAACACCTCAAATCATGCCATGGCAGAACATGATGCAAACCAAACATTATGGAAATGGGAGTATGTTCCGGGAGTTATGGATTCGCCGGTATCTTTGGGCAGCAAGTCTCGCGCGCAGGTCGATTCTGAATACAACAGGAGAAATGCATGAGAAAGATCATCAAAATCGACCAGTCGCTCTGCAACGGCTGTGGGGAGTGCCTTACCGCCTGTGCCGAGGGTGCCATAGTGCTGAAAGATGGAAAAGCCCGCGTGATGAGCGACAGCTTTTGCGATGGCCTAGGCGCATGCCTGGCCGTCTGCCCAGAGGGCGCTCTGACCATTGAGGAGCGCGACGCCCCGGTGTTTGATGAGAAGGCGGCCAAAGAGCATAAGCATCATGCCCGCGGAGAAAATGCTGCAGTAGTCACGCCCTGCACTGCTCCAATTACCCTGAAGCCGGGTCAAGGGGCAAAGGATGCTCACTCACATGGAAAGATAATTAGAGGAGAAGACAGCGCGAATGAGCTGTGCGGATGGCCTATCCAGATGAGACTGGTGCGCCCCTGGGCCCCTTACCTGCAGGGCGCCAGCCTGCTCGTGGCCGGGGACTGCACTGCTTTTGCCTATCCTGCCATCCAGCAGGACTTCATAAAAGGCCGCGTGGCCCTGGTAGGCTGCCCCAAGCTGGATGATACAGAGCCCTTTGTGGAAAAGCTGGCCGAGATTCTCAAGCAAAACGAGATCAAGGACATTGCGGTTGTGCACATGACTGTGCCCTGCTGTGCTCAGCTTGGGCAGCTCGTTTCCGAGGCAGTGCACCGATCGGGAAAAGATGTGCCTCAGAAGAGCTATGTTGTGGGAATCGACGGAAAGCTGATCGATGGACAGATTTAATCAGTTATCTTTTTTGCCTCTATGAAAAGGTCCTGAAAATATTTAACCGATAGGCCAATGAAAGGTGGCCGTATGATTCGATTCGAATTCAGAAAGGCCGCAAAGGAGGACATCCCGAACCTGATAAAGCTTTGCAGGGAGACGATTGTGGAGGTCTATGGTCAGATCTTGCCTTGGGAGAAGTTGGTGCCCTGGGTCGAAGGCGACATGGTTGAAGTGGAGGTCAACAAGCAGTGGCAAAACATGATTGTGGCTGAAAAGGCGGGCGAGGTCGTGGGAGTTGCTGCGAGATCTGACGACAAGATAGACCTTCTTTGGGTTCATCCAGCCTACCATCGAAGAGGCATAGGAAGCGCTCTTTTGGATGTTGTTGAGACCGAGATAAAGAAATCCGGCTGCGATCTGGCAACGCTGGAATGTTTCAGCTATAACGATTGTGCCATGGGATTTTACCTGGCCAAAGGCTGGAAGCCCCTCTGCGAAGAGATGGACGAAGACGCAGGCGCCTTGAAGGTGGTAATGACAAAGACACTGACAAAGGATGCAGATGGTGTGTCGATCCGAAAAGAAGGTGCCTCAAAAAAGCTATGAGGTAAGAATCGATGACAGCCTGATGCTTAGCATCCGAATCTAAAATGGCTGAATTTGGAAACGAATCTAGTCAAGGAAAAGTTTTTACTGTTAAGAGGAGGAAGTATTTCTCATGGATTTTAGTCGTCGTTTTGACATGGCAGCAGGAACTCTGGTTTTCCTGGTCTTTCTCGCCACCGTTTACCTGACCAAGGATTTCCTTACCACTATTTTGCTGAGCATAGTCATGGTATTTCTCCTCAAGCCGCTTTATGCCGCATTCTTTCGTCTGACCCGGCAAAGACAGATCTCCTCTTTTTTCTCCATTTTGATCGTGTTCATCTTTATTCTGGCGATCCTTCTCGGCATCACCACTGTGCTCCTGGTGGAGATATCCAATCTGGAAAAGTCCGGAGCCCTATCAGGCATACAATTCACGGCCATAACCCAGGAGATCGATAAATGGGCCATGGTCGCCCTTCCTGCCTGGGTTTATAATTACGTAAATGTTATTATACTCAAAAACGTACAAGAGATAAGCGACATCCCCATAACCATTGCTACCTGGCTCTTTCCCATTGTGCAGCAAGAGCTAACCTCATTTGCGTCCGATCTGCCCGTGCTCTTTGCCCAGTTGATAGTAGTAGTGTTCATCACATACTATATTCTCATAGACGGCAAAGAGTTCGTGGCCAAGGCTGTGGACCTGATTCCCGGGCAGAAACGAGCAATAGTTCTGATTTTTCTACAGGAGCTTAGCGGTATCTATAACACTCTTTTTACTGTCTACTTCACCACATCTATGTTAAGCGGCGTCCTGGCGGCTATTGGCTTTTCCATGCTGGGCGTGCCTTATCCCTATTTGATGGGGGTTGTCGTGGGCATCTTTACGCTAATCCCCATGCTCGGGCCGCCTTTCGTATTCGTTCCCATGGCTCTCTATTATCTGTTCATGGGGGACATGATCCGTTTCCTGATAATCATGGTATTCGGAACGGTGGTGCTCATGGTGATACCTGAGAACGTAATCCGCCCCCATCTAGCCATGAAGAGTTCAAGGATTCATCCCATAGTCACGCTGCTCGCGTACACCGCCCCAATATTCGTCGTGGGGATCATAGGCGTGATTATCGGACCCACACTCTACGGTTTTCTCCTGGCGGCCTACCGGGCGGCTATCAATAACCGGGAGACTTGACGAATGGAAAGCTTTATCTCTTTTTATAGGCCACTAGTTTAGTTCAGTTCCATGGAGCTTTAAAGATGGGCGTAGAGAATGGCTTGGAGAAGTTTGGCGCTATTGATGTTGCAGAGCTGCTGCTGACTGCAGATATTTATAACCGCACAGAAAATTTGACTGAAGACGACCTGCCTCCCAATATTCGCAAGCATTACTTCGATGCGCAGACGAGGAGCGTCAAAAGGCCGATTTATGTAACCAGCGCCGATGCACAGAAGATTTACGGCATTGAGAATGTCAAAGCGGTCGTAAAAGATCTTACGTTTGTGGCTCTTGAGGAGTTTGGTTCCCAGCTCCGGCTGACTGTATTCGATGTGGCGGCCAAGTGGTTCGCCAATCAAAAGGACCTGGCCAGGATCAAATCGAATCCCACATTGGCCTACTTCTATGAGAACTATGATTCTCTGGATGTGAGCTACGCCCAGGCCAGGAGCGCCAATAAGCCTCTATCAGCCGACCGGGAGTGGATCGACGCCAAGATAAAGGAGCTTTGCAAGGATTCCAAGGAGGCGGAAGATCTTCTCAAGCTGGCCTACATCAAGGCCCCCGAGGATGTGAGGGACAGCATTGCCGGCCTGATTTTAACCGATGATCAGAAGTCTGAGATAGAGAAAATGGGCAAGGCTCTGAAAAACCGGCAATATCTGCGAGAGATCGGACTCTATGAAATCGGCAAGCTTCTTTTTGTCGGCCCGCCGGGAACCGGCAAGACCTCTACCGCCCGGGCTCTTTCCAGCTGGTTTTCTCTTCCCATTGTCGAGGTCCGCCTCTCCATGATCACCAGCCAGTATTTGGGTGAGACCTCTAAGAACATAGACAAGGTCTTTGAACTGGCTAAGAGGCTGGCTCCTTGCATTTTGCTCATCGATGAGTTCGACTTCGTGGCCAAGACCAGGACCTCGGATGAGCATGGAGCCATGAAGAGGGCCGTCAATTCGCTCCTAAAAGCCATAGATGAGATCAGCCTGGTGGAACACGGCGTTCTGCTCCTGGCGGCCACCAATCACCCTCAGCTCCTGGATTATGCTGCCTGGAGGAGATTTGACAAGGTATTGAGCTTTCCCCTGCCGGACCAGGATATGAGGCGCATGATCCTGGACAAGGTATTGTCTCGCATTGATGCCGACGTAGATACGGCTGCTCTCGCAGAAGCGACGGAGGGCTACTCGGGCTCGGATCTGAGGCTGGTGATCAGGGAAGCCGTGCTCAATGCACTCCTGGTGGATCGCAAACATCTAAACCAGGAAGATCTGGATCTTTCCGTAGATGAGTTCCGGCGCAGGATCTATGATTACAAGCGGAGCGTTACGGCATGAGGGCAGCATGAAGGTCACGCTCTTGGGCACGGGCGACGCCATCGGCACACCCAAGATCGGCTGCAAGTGTCCGGCCTGCATGGATGCTCTGCGTGGGGGCAGAAGCCGCAGGATGAGGTTTTCCATTCTCATAGAGTCGGATGAGGAAGATGGCCGGGTGCTGGTAGACAGCAGCCCTGATCTGCGCTGGCAGCTTTTGAAGAAGGACATATCCAGTGTGGACGGCGTGGTTTGGACGCACGCCCATTATGATCACTATGCCGGCTTTGGGGATTTTCACCGGGTGCAAAGTCATGTGGATGTCTATGCTTTGAAGGACACCATGAACTATATCTTAAACTATCTCTATTTCCTAAATCCCGTGCGCCATGACGCAGTAGCCTGCCAGCCCTTCGATATTGCGGGGATGGAGTTCACCCTTTTTCCAGTCAACCACCCGCCCACGGAGACGGTGGGCGTGCGCATAAACGACGGCAATCATGTAGTGGTGATCACCAGCGACACCAAGATGGAGATTGCCGAGGAAAGCCTGGAGCTGATGAAAGGGGCCGATTTGATGCTGGCGGATGCCATTACTCCGCCGGGCTACACCATAAGCAAGCACATGACAGCCGACGAGGCTGTAGCTTTAGGAGAGCGGCTGGGCGCGAAACGGCTGCTGCTCACGCACTTGAGTCACCTTTATCCGCCACACGAAATAGCTCTCAAGAAATGGCCTCTGGGCCACGATATGATGGAGATCGTGCTGTAAAAATCTTGTAATACTATTCTTCTGCTGAAATATAGCGTTAAAGACATATACAAAGAGATATGAAAACCTAAATGATGAAGAGGCTTACGGCTTATGTCTCGGGCAGTGTCCAGAAGACCGGATATAGAGCAAAAGTTGCCGATTTTGCCAGAATGCTGGGACTAAGATGTACTGTGGAGAACCTTGATGACAGCCGAGTGAAAATATTGGCAGAAGGCAATGATGATAAGCTTAAGTGGTTCGAAGAAGCTATTAATATTAATGATAATTTGATACAAGTCACCTCTATCGAAAGAGAATATTCAGAGCCGAAGGGTGATTTCAGCAGGTTCTACAAGCTTGTGGATAAGGGAGAGACCGATTCTCGGCTGGATACTGCCGCATCTCATCTAAATAATCTCATTGGGGCAGTGAATAATTTGAATGATAATCTGGGCAGAAAGATGGATGCTATGATCAGTCTGCAAAGAGAGACCCTCAATGCCCAGGAAAACCTGCTGGGAGAGGTTCAGGAGTCCAGAAAAGATCTGAAGGGATATCTTGAACAGAGGTTTGAAAAGCTGGAGTCGGAAGTGACTGAGATGCAAGCTGCTCTGAGAGAAAAAGGAATCATTTAAACCATAGGCATGGACTTCTGGGCAGAAAAGCTTGTTGCCATTTCCAACACCAAGAGACAACAGAATTGAAAATATGGTTAGATT
>JALNZQ010000003.1 GCA_023229165.1 Methanothrix sp. | reverse complement strand
GGACCTCCACGGCCAGAGTAGTTCGCAGCAAAACCTTGCAGGTCCGGGAGATGGGCTTTGTCCAGTCCTCAAGAGCATTGGGCTTCTCGGATCGGCACACCATATTCACCGATGTTCTGCCCAATGTATTCCATGTGATTATGCCCAAATTTCTGCTTTCCATTGCCTCGGCCATGATAGCAGAAGCCTCCATATCCTTCCTGGGTCTGGGCGATCCCACCATGAAGAGCTGGGGGATGATGATCAACTTTGCATTCACTCGCGGCGGCTTCATAAACGGTTACTGGTGGTGGTACCTGACTCCTGGGCTATGCATTACCCTTTTCGTGCTATCCATAGTTCTCATGGGCTTTTCCCTGGAAGAGCAAGAGCAAGCAACACAGAGGTTAGAATGAATTCACCACAGATCATTAACGCGCCCCTTCTGTTAATTAAGGGACTGTCCGTAAGCTTCGAGACACCGCTGGGCCGGGTTAAGGCAGCGGAGGACGTATGTCTTGAAATGCAAGATGGAGAGACTCTGGCGCTTGTGGGTGAAACCGGCTGTGGCAAGTCCGTGGTCGCCGGCGCCATAATGCAGCTTCTGCCCCATAATGCCTGTGTGCAGGGCCGGGCCATCTTTGGGGGCAGGGATCTTCTCGGCCTGGACGAGAGGGAGATGGCACGCATAAGGGGTAGCGAGATTTCCATTGTATTTCAAAATCCATCTTTAGCCTTAAACCCCATCATGCGGGTGGGTGAACAGATTGCCGAGATGCTGCGGGTTCATAAAAACATCTCACGTAATAGGTCTTTGCGTATGGCTGAAGATATGCTCCGTCGCCTGGGCATGGTGGAGAAGGAGAAGGCGAGGATGTACCCCTTCCAGTTCTCAGGAGGCATGAATCAGAGGGTGATGATCGCCACATCCATGATTCTCTCGCCCAGGATCATAATAGCTGACGAGCCCAGTAAAGGCCTTGACGGCACTTTAGCGAGGGAGGTAATGGCGGAGATGGCAAGCATTAAGGATCAAATGGGAGCCTCACTTCTGCTCATCACTCATGATCTCATGCTGGCTAAAGATGTCTCCGATAGGATGGCGGTAATGTATTGTGGCGAGATTGTGGAGATAGGTAAGAGTCGGGAGATCTTCTCAAATCCACTCCATCCCTATACGATTGCCCTTTTAGGCTGTCTTCCCGAAAGAGGCTTTCAGCCCATACCGGGAAGCTCACCCTCCATGATAAATCCGCCCATTGGATGCAAGTTTCATCCCCGCTGCCAGCAATGCCGGGAGAAATGCAGGAGGAAGCAGAAGATGACGAAAGTTGAGGGCAGGAGAGAGGTTCCAGGCAAGGATGAGTGCACTGACAGGGAGGTGAGATGCTGGCTATACTGAAGGCACAGGATGTGGGCAAGGCTTATGAATCGGGCCTGATCTTCAAGAAGCAGCACATTGTTTTGCAGGGCATAACACTTGCTGTAAATGAAGGAAAGACTCTCGGATTGATGGGAGTTTCCGGCTCGGGCAAGACCACACTGGGAATGATGCTGGCCGGTCTGGAGAGGCCCACCTCGGGACGGGTCCTCTTTGCTGGGAAAGACCTAGCGTCTATGCGAGGCCCGGAGTTTTTGGCTTTTCGCAGGCAGGTACAAATGGTCTTCCAGGATCCGGAGGGTTCTTTGAATCCCAGGAAAAGCATTGAAAAGTCCATTCATGAGGTTTTAAGCCTCCTAAAAATTCCCCCAAGAGAATGGCGGGATAGGACCGGAGAGATTTTGGAGACGGTAGGCCTGTCCGAGGAGTTGCTCTGCCGCTATCCTGCCCAGATCTCGGGAGGACAGTGCCAGAGATTGGCTCTGGGCAGAGTGTTGCTTCTCCAACCCACGGTTATAATCCTGGATGAGCCCACCTCCGCTCTTGATATATCGGTGCAGGCGCAGATACTCAATCTCCTCAGGGATCTGCAAAGAGATCTGGGCCTGGCCTATCTGCTTATCTCTCATCAGCCCGAGGTGATCAGGTTCATGGCACATGAAACGATCATCCTTGAGAGCGAAAGGACCCTTGAGGAAAAGGCGAAAAGGAGATGGATTTAACTCATCAACACGATAATTAAAATCCAAAAAATATTTTTAAAAAGTTGATTCAACCATTGCCTTTTGTTCAATCAGTGATTGACTTAATGTAATCTGACCTCAGAACCAAGGCGGCACGGTAGACCGGTCCAACATAGCTCATCTCTTTTGAGTTTTCTCCTTTAGGCAGGTCCTTTGCTTGCACAATGCGTGTGTCCATGGCGCTGTCTGCCCAGATAGTCCATTCGCTCAGCTCAGCGCTATCCCTTAGATTTAGCACGACCTTTCCATCCGTATCCGTCACGCCCTCGATCATAGTGTCGTTGCCTACCTTCTCGGCTTGCACAGTTATGTTATCAAAGGGTTTGCCTTCATAGAGAACCTGGAACTGGAAGTCGCCTTTGCCTATCTTCGTTATGTTATCAAGGGGCACAAGCTCAAACCACTGACTTACTGGCTTTGAGGCTACCGCAAAATCTGAGCCAGCACAAGCAAGGAATGCTTTACCAAAGCAATACTTGGGATAAGACCTCTCCACATACCAGTTATCGGCCCAGCCGGTCTTGTTCAATGAACTGAAGTTGATCTCATCCACATATTTATTTTCCCAGAAGCCTTCGTCTGGGGGATTGGTTATAATATGGGTCCAGAATCCCTCTGTGTGATATACATCTATAACATAAAGTCCAGGCTCGTCAACGTCAAAGCTATAGACTTTCCAGAAGCCATCTGTCTGAGTCTTATTGGAGAAGACATGTGTTTCTTTGGATCCGGACTGACTGGTTATGTTTAGACTTACGTATCCGAACGGCAATTCCTGAGAAGTCGTATTATGCCCACTTCCTACAGGCAAAACGGCGACATCTCCCACCTCCACCCATCCTGAGAGAGGCCGGATAAAGGTCTCATGGGCGCTCGCCGCCATAGCGCAGAATATCACCATTATGCAGAGACATAATATGTGCTTATTCAATATTTAACACCTCGTATTCGTTAGGTAACACTAAATATTTAAAACTTGCTAACGAGGGCAGGATGCTGTTTAGATTGAGATCTCTCTAAAAAATGAAGAGTCTAGCAGTCATCCGGCAAATTGTGCACGGATGGGAGCTTTAAAGCAAGTGCAATCAAAGACGCCCCTGGCGGACTTGAAGACCGCTGCATCTGCATAGTTCATGTCGCCGAATCCTCCAAAGCAGCAGGGCAGCCATAAATCTTCCTCTTCGTCCTCATCTGTGTATGTGCTAATATCCATATTCTTCTTAATGTGGTAGCTTCCTACGTAATCCTCATCAATATCTATCAAAGGCTTCTTCCAGGCCTTCATTGCCAGGCCGAGAACCTGAACCTCCTCCGAACCCTCTTCAGGCTCTTCATCTGCCGGGATTCCCTCAAGCTGAAGCACTCCGAAATGTGCCCGGCCATCAATCAAGTCTTCTTCTACGTCCATGGCAGTATTCACTGTGTCATCTCCTGCATTTGATTGAGCCTCAAGCACCTTGTTTAATCCATGGGCTCGATCAATCCGATGATGCATGGAATTAAAATCATCGCGATTCTTAATCCAATCATCTTCGCTCAGGAGTGAATTGAAAACAACTGGATTGTGATTGTAATATCTTGATCCTATGCCCATTGCCAAGGGGCTGTAAGTCATCTTGCTGTCTTCTTTCATCTGAATAATGCTTGTTGATCCTTCCTCATCCTCGATTTCCTCACCATCTTCATCGTAAGCGCCGTTTATCCAGGTCTTATTGCTGTATGAACTCTCTGCGTATATGGTTGAATCAGTATTTATTTTACCGCTGCCGTGAGCTTTGTTCTTAGCCTCGACGCCGTTGAACTGTTGTCCTTCCGTCCCGAGAGCATTCGGCATTTGAGCGTATTTATAGGCAGTGAAGAAGCCCGTGCCGCTCACGTTCTGTTCAAAATTGAATTTTATACTATTCTCTTCCAACGTCGTAGGATTGTCATATGCCGCACCATTTTCCTCTAATTGCGCCTCCGTTTCATCATTATCGGCTGCGGACATGCCTATTAGCGCAAATAGAGACAGCAATAAGATAATCTCTCTCAGATCACTCCCTCCTTAGATGACAATTTCAATGTTAGCACGTATTGCTTCTATTATTTTAATATATCTGATAATTACTTGAAGAGGTATCATGATTGTATAATACTCCATTTCTTGTATTAATGAAAGATACAAAGATAACATGAGCTATCGAAAAATCATATGTTGATCACGTTATTGATAAATCGTGCATATATGTTCTGCATGCGCCAAATATTATCATGCTGCGCGTGTATTATACCTGGGCACAAGATTCGATCCTCGCCTCTGATTTGCTCGCAGGCTAGGTGTGCAATGTGAGACGTGCTTCAATAATTTGGACCCGCCAAGATTGTTTAGCCATAATTTTCATACTCAATATATACACAAAAAATCATAGATAATTATTACTTAGTATGATCATAGGTATCCTTTTATAATTGAACGACATTTTGGTCAATGGTGAAGCTATGCACATTCCTGATGGCTATTTAGGGCCATATACCTATATCGCATTGTGGATCATAATGATCCCCATCTGGTACTATGCGGGAAGAAAGCTCAGCTCTGAGCTGAAGTCGAGGCAGGTTCCCCTGCTGGCGCTGGCTGCAGCGTTCTCTTTTGTTATTATGATGTTCAATGTCCCGATTCCCGGAGGCAGTACCGGCCATGCAGTGGGCGCTGCAATAATCGGCATAGTTCTGGGACCTTGGGCGGCAGTGATTGCCATATCCGTTGCCCTCGTGCTGCAGGCGTTAATGTTCGGCGATGGAGGCATCACGGCGATCGCAGCCAATTGCTTTAATATGGCTGTAGTGATGCCCTTTGTTGCCTATTATGCTTACAAGCTCATCAGCGGAAGCACAGAAATTACCTCTTCGAGGAGGGTCATTGCCGCGGCCATAGCCGGCTACATATCTCTAGCAATTGCAGCAGGGTTTACGGGATTTGAATTCGGCATACAGCCGATATTACATCACACCGCTGAAGGAGTGCCACTCTACATGCCCTACTCGCTGGGCGTAACTGTTCCTGCTATGCTACTGGAGCATGTTTTCGGATTCAGCATCCTTGAGGCACTCATCACGGCTTTGATCTTTGCCTACGTCCAGAGAACGGACACTACTCTGCTTTATGGAGAGAAATCTGCGGCGCAGAAGAAGAAAATGAAGACTGCAAGCACAGCGTGAGGTAAGACCATGGATAAGATAATAAAAAACTTTGCTATCGGCCTGGTTGCGCTGATTATTCTGGCGCCGTTGGGGCTTCTGGCTGTTGGAGAGACATTTGGCGAGTGGGGACCTGAAGAGGTTAAGGAAAAGCTAGGCTTTGTACCTATTGGTTTGGAGCAGCTTTCATCTCTTTGGAGCGCCCCCATGTCAGATTATGCCCTGCCTGGGACCGGCGATTCGATGACTGCAGCATCGGCCGCTTACATCCTGTCTGCAGTGCTCGGCGTTGTTATCTGCGGTGGCCTGCTTTACTTCGTAGGCAAGAGGATCGCCAAAGACTAATGCCTTTTCTTCAAATTTTTCGGTTTTAAAACAATTGAATAAAATTACCATAATATCTAATTATAATCTGAAATTCGGATTTGGAGCAGAAAGATATGATCCCGGAATGGATGAAAGAAGTTGATGTTGGTCCTTGCTCGTGTTCTGCGGTATATCACGGCAAGAAAGGCTTTGTAGGGAAGACAATTGACGGCATCTTCAGCTTTTTGCAGGAAGCTTTTGTCTCCGAGACTTATGCCAAGCGTGACGGCTTGCTGCAGAGCCTGGATCCCAGGGCCAAGCTGATCTCCATTCTGGCCGTGATATTTGCCACCAGCATGGTAGGAGACCTTTATCTATTGATCATTGTCTACCTGGCGACATTACTTTTCGCGTATCTCAGCAAGGTTGATGTGCTATTCTTCATCAAGCGTGTCTGGCTCTTTATTCCCATATTTGCGGGCATAATTGCCCTGCCCATGGTCTTCAACATCTTCTTTCCCGGTGACCCACTCATCTTGTTGGCATATCTGGGGCCAGGAGCTCATATCGGACCCGTCTCGCTCCCGGATAGTATTTTCATCACCAAGCAGGGAGTCAACCTGGCAGTCATATTTACCATGCGTGTAGCGACCTGCGTTTCGTCCGTGGTCCTGCTTTTTATCACTACGCCACAGCAGGTGCTCTTCAAATCCCTGCGCTCTGTGGGTGTTCCCAAGATTTATGTCCTGACGCTGGAGATGGCCTATAGATACATCTTCTTGCTCATGGACATGGTACGCGAGATGTATACTGCCAAGAAAGCCAGGACCATTAAGTCTCGAAGTATGTTCGATGAGCAGAAATGGGTTGGTGGTCGCATGGGCTATACGCTGATAAGATCTATAGATATGAGCGAAAAGGTGCATATGGCCATGATGTCTCGCGGCTTCAATGGCGACGTCAAGGTCATGCAACAGTTCAATATGCAGCATCGGGATTACGTCGCAGTTGCAGCAGCCATATCGCTGAGCTTATTGCTTGTGTTGATCGCTCATGATTTCATTCGGGTGTAAGAACATGGATACCATCTTCGACTTAAGAAACATTTCATATTCATACGTGGGAAAGATAAATGCGCTGAAAGATATCAGCTTAAAGATAAATCGTGGAGAACAAGTATCAATAATCGGAACAAACGGCAGCGGCAAATCGACTCTTTTGGCCATCCTGAATGGATTGATCTATCCGACTTCAGGAGAATTTTATGCATTCGATAATCAGATAACCGAGGATGTTTTTGATGCCATAAAGGATAATGAGTTTCGGTCCTATTTCCGTACGAAGGTGGGCTTTGTCTTTCAGAACTCGGATGTCCAGCTCTTCTCGCCCACGGTCTACGAGGAGATCGCCTTTGGGCCCTTGCAGCTTGATTTCCCTCCCGAGGAGGTTAAGCACAGAGTTGAGGACGTTCTGGAGATAATGGAGATCACAAAGCTCAGGGATCGATCGCCTCATACCCTAAGCGGCGGGGAGAAAAAGAAAGTATGCATAGCTACGGTGCTGGTCAACAACCCGGATGTACTTTTATTGGATGAGCCCACGGCCGGATTAGATCCCAGGACGCAGCTGTGGCTGGTTGAGCTCTTGCAGGAGCTGGGAAGGTCGGGGAAGACCGTGATCACTGCCACCCATGACCTGGAAACCATCGAGCAGATCAGCAAGAGGGCCGTAGTTATGGGTGAAGATCACAGTGTTAAAGTCGACGGAGAAACTGTCAACGTACTAGATGACATGGCGCTACTCCTCAGCGTCAACCTCATCCACGAGCACATGCATATTCACGGAAGGATGGTTCATGAGCACCTCCATGCCCATGGAAAAGAAAAAGAGCATGCCCATCAACATCTGACGTGAAACACCGCGTCCTGAAAGGCGCGGCATCCCACGTTATAGACAAAACTTGCATCACGTAGAAGTGAATTCGATCCCTTTTTCTGCTCTGGCTAGATGCAATAGGTCTTGAGCTTGATGCCCTTTTTCTTTGCATCATCCAGGTCTTGACGGAGCCGATTGTGGAGCCGCCTGCACGCATCCAGCGCTTCAGCCAGCTTCTGTTTGGGCAGGCTTGTCGAGAAATGTCAATTGGACTAATAGTTTCTCGATTAGTGTTACTTTTAAACACGTTCAATAGAAAAGTATTTAGAACATAATACTAATATTGTATGATGTAGTCATGAGGGCCTTTGAGCTCAATGATGTTGACTATCAAGCCAAGGAAGGTGGCATAAATGGCAGAGAGGCACGAACATGAACACAAGCCGGAAAAAATGCATGAGCATGAACACGAACACGAAATTAAACATGAGCACGAGCATAAGCATGAAGATAAAGTCCATGAACATGAACATGAACACGAGATAAAGCATAAACATGAGCATGGCGAGGAAGAAGAACACAAAAAGAAGGATTGAAAGGAACGCACAACATTTTTTCTTGGTTGGTGCTGGCCGATCCGCGAAAGATCATAGCATGGCCGAGAAATGAATGATGGATTTAGCGTCAACAATTAGAGCGATTAGGGCGGTGAATTTGATGAATCATGTCGACAGAGCATTTTCCTTCACGAGGATAGACAGCAAAGAGGAACTGATGGACGCGATGTTCAACCACAAATGGCCTCTTTGCTGCAGCTTTTATCACGAGAAACTGCTCTACCTGAGCGACGGTGAATGTGAGGACATGCCGGAATACGCCGTCGTGGCTATTGACAAAACGGATGGGCGCTTCGGCGTTCATGGCCGCGAGGTGGGAAGGATCAAGCCTGCGAGCATGCAGCCCGCAGAGACGCCAAGGTTCATCCTGGAGATGAATGCGGGCATTCGCAATGTTGGAAATCCAGTTCAGTTTGTGGCAGAGCCAAAATGGCACCATAGCTGTCAGCTTTGCAGCCTGGAAGATTAGCGTTTGCCACTACCTATCTTTTTATATTTTTGGGTGAATGCCCACCGTTCTAATGGATGAGGGGCTTCCCGATGTTTCGACTTCTCGCCGAAACTATAGAATTGCTACGTAAATATGGAAATTTGCAATTCTGATGCGTTCTTATACATATTCGGATTTGTCTCTAATTGTGTAAAACGGCTTTATACAACATTGGCATCTACTTTGAAGAAAATTGTGCACTCTGAGAATTGCATGCGCGAGGTATTCTCACAACTAAATCACAATGCTGCAGGTTTGTTCTTGAAGAACATATTCTTTTGTCCTGCAGCATATTTCTTCAGGAAAATCCTTGCTGAGCATCTAACTTATTAATTATCCGTCCTACTAATACCATTTCCCAACGCAAGATTTATCCAACGAAAATAAGTGAAACCGAAAGGTTATGCATAATCTCAATAACAGTGCTACAAATAGCCACCATTATCTTTTACAAACGTTCCAGTTATCTTTAGAAAAGTCCTCAAAAAGGATTATATACTCAATCTATGTAATTAGATGATATCAATAATGAAATGGAGGTGAATCAAAATGTGTTGCCATGATGATAATAAGCACGAACACGCACACGCTCACAATGGTAAAGAGCACGTCCATGAGCACATCCACGATGCAGAGCACAAGCACGGACACAAGTGCTGCCACTGAGATCAAAATAATGTGCTCAAATTGATTTTAGAAGAGGGACACCGGCAATTGATCTTTGAATGGAATAAGGTTCGGATCAATGCCGGCGTCTTTTCTTAATGGCACAGCCAAATCCATCCGGATTTGCTTATTCGCCTTGCTTTTTCTTGTTCGCCCTATGGCTCATTGATAGATCTGGACCCTACTGATTGGCTTATTCTTTCTATCTACTACGAGAACTTCCTCACCATCCTCAATCCCCGGATCTGAATCTACCACTTGCCCCGAAAAGAGCCTGCCGCCGCGGGCAATGAATGGCACAGCGGCATCTGAAACTACTACCCTACTAATTGATGCTTTATCTGCTTCGGACATCATTGAGCCTCCTGTTATGTTGCATACCTATAATTATGCTACTAAGTAATAAACTTTTTGATTATATTGCTATTAAACTATGTCAAGTAGATTTGAGCGGCGTCATTAATCCTTCCTTGATGCCTATGAGAACTCTGAAAATATGAATTTACACCAAAAATCAGAAGTCCGGTCGATCCTAGTATGAGCTTTCGGACCAGGCAAGCGTTTTCTCGATTATGGATGAGTGACCGCGGTGCAAAGGAGCAAGCCTGACGCCTCAGATGGAGTATTAGGACCGACCCGACGCCAGTTATAGTAGATCGTTCATAATTATAAGCTTTTTGGTAATACAAAATTCTAAATCATTTACCAATACGTCCTCATCCTTCGCAGGAATAGGTATACGAAGAACGGAACACCAAGGAAGGAAGTCATGATGCCCACAGGCAGAATCACAGGTGCCATGATTACTCTAGCCAGTGTATCCGCACCCAATAGGAGCAAGGCTCCCACCAGGGCGCTGCCTGGCAGAAGAAAACGGTGGTCTCCGCCGATGGCCATCCTGGTAATGTGAGGGGAGACCAGGTCTATGAAGCCGATGGTTCCCGTGAAGCAGATGATGCTGGCAGTTATGAGCGAGGCGGTCATCATGTAAATCACCCTAGTCCGCTCCACATTCACACCCAGGCTCTGGGCAGTCTCATCGCCCGCCCCGAGAGCGTTGAGATCCCATGATTTGATGATGAGATAAGGCAGACAAATGACAAGAATGGTTATGACCATCCCCACGGTCTCCCAGGAGGACCGGCCCAAAGAGCCCATCATCCAGAAGACCACTTCATGAACCTGCTCTGACTTTCCCGCATACTGCAGCAAGGACGTCAGGGCCGAAAAAAGGTACATGATGGCGATTCCTGCCAGGATCATGGTCTCTGAAGAGATTCCTTTGTACTTGGCCAGGCCGTAAACGGCGAAGGCAGAAAGAAGTGCGAAGATGAAGGCATTGCCGATGACAAGCCACGACCCTGCTACGATGCCTGCACCAAGGATGATGGCCAGGGCCGCGCCGAAGCTGGCTGCGGAGGAGATACCTAAAGTAAATGGGCTGGCCAGGGGATTCTTGAGAATGCCCTGCATCACAGCCCCGGCCGCGCCAAGGCCCATGCCGGCCACAATGCTCATCAAAACTCTGTGCAGGCGCAGGTCCCAGACAATCATATCCGTAAAGGCCGTGGAATGAAAATCTCCGGGGAAAAATCTGGCCAGGATGGAGGAGTAAACATCCATGATGCCGATTTCTGCTGAACCAAGGGTGACCGCCACCCCTGCGAGGAATGTTATCGCCAATATCAGGACCAGGAAGATGAGCACCTTTCGTCCCGTCAATTGCCTGTACTGCTCCCCCAAATCGGCCCTCTCGCAGGCATCTAGCTTCAGGGCCCTGGATACAGCATTATGGCCGGACAATGGGTCCACGGCCAATTCCTCAGAACGCCTCAGGATGGATAAATTTTGCAAACATCTCCAGGCCGTCCACGATCCTGGGACCGGCGCGGGTTATGATATCACCTTCTGCCTGATAGATCCGACCATTCTTGCGGGCAAGGGTCAAATTCAAGCCGCGTTCCGTTTCCGCCCATTGGATGGGCTTGTCCGCCCCAGTTCCCATGCCTGAGCAGGCAATAATCACCTCGGGATTTCGCATGGCGATGGCTTCCGGATCTACCAGAGCATATCCCGACAGATCGTGGAAGATGTTCACACCCCCGGCCTTCTCGATGACCTCGTCTTCGAAGGTTCCAGCACCTGCAGTCCGGACGGGATCGTGCCAGACGATGTAAAGGACCCGCGTTTTAGGAAGAGATGATACCGTGTCCGATACGGCTCTTATTCGCGACTTCATACGATTGCATAGTTCGGATGCCTCGACCTCCTTTTCCGTGATCTTGCCGATCTTTTCTATGGATAGAATGATGCGAGAGAGATTATTCGGATCGACGACAAAGATGGGAATGCTCTCTTTGTCCAGCAAGGAGATCGCCTCGCTGCTATGCGTCCGGCTGGTCAGGACCAGATCAGGACGAAGGGAAAGAATCGTCTCAAAATCGGGGTCTACATAGCCGCCCACTACCTCCACCATTCCACTATCTTTGAGGCTCTCTACTTCAGGCGGATAGTTGCAATATTTGGTCACGCCGACAACTCTGTCACCCAGACCAAGGGCAAAGAGCATCTCTGTATTGGATGGAGAAAGAGAGACGATTCTCTGGGGAGCGCTTGTTATGCTGACTTGGCGTCCCAGATCGTCAGTGACCGTTATTGTATTGTTCTCCTCTGCTCCAGCCACCGAGATCAAGAGAAGCATCATGATCATGGACAATATCATCGATTTCGATATCATATACCTCATCTGCCATAATTAAACTTGATTGGATTAAAAACAGAATTAATTGATTTAAAGGTTTTGGTGCGTCTAAAAGGTTGGGAATTTGAGGAGAGATGACAGTTGCCGTTGAGCATCGTCTTTATGGGGTTTCAAGCATATGCCAAATGACAACGGAGATGAATCATTGAGTCCAGAATCGCTCTCTACTAAGACGAAAGCGATCCCGACAGCGTTCTTGCCCGGTCCAATGTCTTCGTGATGCCGGGCGGATCTATGCATTTCTCGTCCTTCTCAACTCAGAAAGAAGCTGCCCGGGCAATTGAGAATCTTCGCAGCTTCGTCTGCAATGGCGGTGGCTACATAGGAGTTTGTGCCGGTGCAACTGAGGCTCTGATAGGAAGTCCCTATCCCTATCTTAATCGGGTAGATGCATCCTACCATGCCGAGTGGTTCATGCCCCGCGAGCCTGCCCAGGGAGACTGGGAATGGCGAACACTCATGGGACCGCTCCTTCTGGAAATCGCTGAGCAGAAGCATCCGGTCATGTTCGGATACGGACAGAATGCTGTGCTGCCTGGCTATGGACCACGAGTAGCTGTGGAGTACTTCGGCGGGCCGAGCATGTTCAATCTAGGTAGCTCGGTGACTGTGCTGGCCAGGTACAGCGCCCCGATTAACCAGATTTCCTGTGAAAGGGTGCAAGACATCTGGGGCAGTGCAGCCATTGTCTCTTCAAACTTTGGATCTGGAAAGGTGATCCTCTTCGGGCCCCATCCGGAGTGGCCCGGCCCTTGTCACAGAATGTATGCCCAGGCGCTCTACTACGTCTCCTGCCAGCCCAAACCATCCAACCTGAAAAGAATCTGCAGCCAGGCACTCTCTGAGTCCTGTACTGCTAAATTGACGTCATCAAGGATCTTGTGGTTACTATAGCTGAATGAAAGGCTTTTTATCTCGATCTTTACCAAATTGTATCTCATCTCCCAGCATTAAGCCATGGCCCGGGTTTGCTCGCATGCGGATATACTGATCCCCACAGCGCACGCCAATTGCTGGAATATTCTCCTCCGCAGTGGCACTCTCCAGTACCAGGAGGATCTTCTCGTCTAAATACCTCAGTTGGCTCGCATCATAACCGGCTCTATTGAGAAATACCGCGGTGACGAGATCAAATCCTCTGTCGCAACAGCTTTTTCTGATATCTGTGATCATCAGCGAGGTCATAGCATGGCAGATCCTATCTGTATGATCTTCATCATCTTTTCAGAAGAGGAGTCCGGCCTTGGCAGATGGCCGGAGCCCGACGACAGGTAGACGACGGTAAAGGAGGTCAATGGCGTTCTGTCGCTATTCTACGGGTTAGGATATTACTGGTTAATAAGCTTTTTGCTTTTCGTAGCAATAGATCAATGAAGAGATAAAGAGGAGTTGATGCTTGTGCTTAGAGAAGTAGAGACTGAGAGGATGGAATTTCAAACACGCAATGCAAAGACACATTCCTTTGAACGCATATCTGAGTGTCCTTCGGATTACGTTCTCGACGATGTCATATATTTTCGTATAAGTTTGAGGAGAGAGACGTCTCTTCGCGACAGAGAGTAGGAGATGCTAAATGAAATGACCGACAGAAGTGACTTCCTCCTCACTCTAAAGGATGAAGCTTCCTAGCTTCGACGGACCGGCGCTTGCTTTGGACGTATTGAAGATAGCAGGAGAAAGCAAGACAACATGCAAGTTATTGGAGGACAGTATTGTCCATGCAAAGCATTACTTCAAGCCAGAAATAGTCTGCACTGATGTTCAGGCTGGCGCCACGAAAAAGGGGATGGTCAATGGGTTGGCAATAAATGAAATTTCTGAGCCCCTCAAATTTTCTCCAGCGTTTCCACGCAGATTTTCTTTACGGACGGCTTCCAGATCATTTTGGGCATCCAGGCAGGGGCCAGCTTTGGGCTCTTTATCTGTTTTCTATTGCCCTGGAATACATGGACTTTTTTAGTTCCTCGCTCCCTGAGCCTTATATCTGTGAATCCTCTGGTGGCTGCCTTTAGGGCCGCTTGCCGTGGAGCCGTTCCTGTAAAGACGCCATTCTCATTGCCCTCGGCGTCCCTGAGGGCAAAATTTCTCTTCTCAGATATGAATGTCCCACCTATGCAGATATGAAAAGCTCATTATAAGATGATATAATATTAAGTTTTCTGAAGTAAGTATTACTAACGATAAAACGAAATGAAGCTCTCTAATTCCAAAGCCATTCGGGAGGGCAACATTTCCGAAAACAGGGGCTAAAGGCAGATGATCCTTCCGCCCCATACGGCTCTTCTTTTTTTCTGCTATTCCCCAGTTGCCGGGGTCTTTCCTCTACGGCTCCGGGTAGAAGAAGGCCCCTTTCTTCTTGACGTCGAAGTCCAGGCCCATCATATTTGCGTACTCCTGATGGGCGGCCTGCGGATCGAGATCTGCAAATTGATCCGGGTAGAACCATTTGGCCAGGAGCATGAGAGCGGAGGGATAGTTGGGGGTCACAGCGTAGTCGTTGGTGATTATGTATGCCCTATCGCTACGCACTGCCGAGATGTTATCGAATCCGGGAAGGCCTTTTATATCCTCCACATACTTCTGCAGAAGACTATTGTTCTCGTTCTCATAAGGCCGGATCCCTTTGCCCATGGCCCGGCCCACGATAACCTCCGGATTTTGGGAGAGAACCCATTCCGTCTCTATCTCGCCATATTCCATGGGTGTGTCCTCATATCCGGGAAGATGGCCTGCGGCGATATTTACTCCTCCTGCCATCTCCACCAGCTTGTGAGCGGCGTGTCCGGTGCCTATGGCCGTACGGGAGACCAAAGGCTTATCCCCTTCCGGAGTGCTCTCCAGGTAGACCTTCACCCGATTGTCAGGGGTAATATCGCCGATCCTTTTTTCCACCAGGGAGAGGCAGCGGTCGTGCCACTCTAAATACTCATTCGCCTTCTCCCTCGCCCCCAGCAGGATTCCGAGAAGCTTGACCTTCTCTCGCATGGCATTGGGCCCAAGGCCGCTGCACTCGCAATCAAACCGGAGCACCTTCACCTTCGGCGGAAGCTTGGCATCCAGGGACTCCTCCGTGGGGTAGAAGGTATAGGCCAGGATGGCATCAGGTTTGCTCTTCAAGACAGCCTCTACATCTGGCTCGCCACCGTTGCCTATGTTCTGGTCCAAGCTCATCTCGGGGAATCTATTGGGCTGCTGGGCAAATGTGTCCCGAACGCCCACCACCTTGTCCTGCACTCCCAGAAGCTGCAGTATCTCTGCGCATTGATGGGTGTAGATCACCAGCCTCTCCAGGGGCTGCTTAACGGTCACCGTTTTATTATCGGAATCGATAATCGTGATCTCCGTCTGAGTGCCGTTGATGATCCTCTCCACCTGAGCGATATCCAGTTGGTCTATCTTTCCATTGTGATCTGCATCAGCAAGCTCGGTTTGCTTATCTTTGCCGTCTATTATGTTCTGCAGATCTGTCAGGTCTTGTTCGTCGATATTGTCATCGAGATTGGCATTGCCAAAGATATGCAGGATATAATCGCCCGCAGATGCCGAAAGCATCAAACAGCAAATAGCCAGCATTATCGCTATCGAGTTTCTCATCGTAAATTCTCCTTCTGCGGGAGACGACTGAATAGCCAGAGCTACTGCACAGCCTGGCGCTACTGCAAAGGCAGGTCGTCATCAACTGCAGCTTTCATAGTTAGAGTATTTTACTATTTAATCATAACTTATTCAATGTTAATGTTACTATTATCATAAAATACGTACAATGGTTATTATGGATAGAAATCGCTCAAAAACTGATTGTAAAAAACAAAACTATCGGGATAAAAAAGGCTCAATGGGGCCAGGCGGTTTGCTTTCCCACCCAGCTCCTTTTTCATGCTCTTGCGGTTGTGTTCTTTGCTACTACCTCGTAGTAGCTGTCAGGCACGCCTGCCAGCTCTCCCTGGCCTTTGATCAGCGGCGGATAGATGAAGACGCCATGCTGGTCCAAGTCGTAGTTCAGCCCCAGGAGACTCTGCAGGTACTCCTGATGCAGATCCTCGGGGTCCAGCACCACCATGTCTGGATGGAAGATCTTGGCCAGGTAAGCAGCACCGATGAGGCCCTTGCTGGCATCATTTCTCAGATTTCCGTTGATGATATAGACATGATTGTTTCGAACGGCTGTGAGGTTGGCATACTCCGGTCTGCTCTTGAATGCATCAAGAGCCTGCGAAATACCTGTGATGTCATCCGAATCATATCCAATGGGAGGAGTGAGGACGATGGTGATAAATATCATATAATCTGGATCGTTCTCGATGGCCCATTCCGGATCTACCTCAATTCTGTAAGATGATTTTAGGTAGGCGGGCAGATCCTCAGCGATGCTTCTGCCTCCTGCCAAAGTGACCATCTGGCTCAAAGTATCTATCTTGGCATAGGTGAAGAGCGATTTGTCACCCTCTTTTGGCAGAGAGGCTATCAGTACTCTTGGCTTGTCTGCCTCAGACATGTTCTTTGTAAAAGACTTTATTTCATCAATCTTGCCGATATGCCAATCAATGTACTCCTCTGCATCCTCTCTTGCCTTCATGATGTAGCCCAGCTTATGCACGGCATCGGTGAAAGATGAAGCCTCAGGATTGATCAGGTCGGGATAGTAAAGACCGGCAAAGACCACGGGTACGCCCGGCATCTTCTTCTCCTTCTCGGCAGTGTTGTTGGAGAAGGTAAGCAGGAGATCGGGCCTCAGGCTCAAGGCCAGCTCATAATCGGGATCCTTGGCAGGAGAGAAGCCAGGCACGCTTGTCTTTTTTATCAGTTCTGGAAACTCCTTCTCCGATTTGGACATGGCCAGATCCACGCCCACCACCTTATCGGTCCGCTTAAGGATCATCATCATCTCGGAATTGTCCAGATGCTCAACTATGGCTCTTTCCACCGGCAGCCTGACGGTAACCGGTTTTCCATTGCCGTCTAGAATAGTCAGATTCTCTTGCGAATCATCGATGATCTTCTCCACCACCAATATGTCCTTTTCATCGACTTTGCCGTCATAATTGGCATCAGCCAGCATCGTAGATTTGATCGTTCCATTTAATATCTCCTTCAGATAATCCAGGTCATTTTCATCGATGGCACCATCCATATTGGCATTACCAAAGATGTGCAGAACGTAATCTCCGGCTGATGCCTGCAGCATCAAACTGCAAAGTGCCAGCATTATCTTTGTCGAGTATCTCATCCTAAAGTCTCCTTCTGCGGGAAGGGCGGCCCGTCTGTGCTACTTTAATGGCAGGTGGCCCTTGACCATAACGCCTATCGTTCGACCATTTTAGTATTTAATCATAACTATGTAAAAAGTATTGCTACTGATATCATGGAATTGTAAGCATAATTAGTAAGATTATGAGGGACTTGCACTATTACGAGAGAATAGAAAAAAATTGGTGAGGGAAAATTGTTCAATGGGCCCAGGCGGTTTGCTTGCCCACCCAGCCCCTCTTTCATGCTCGATGGGTTGTGTTCTTTGTTGCCACCTCGTAGTAGCTGTCAGGCACGCCTGCGAGCTCTCCCTGGTCTTTGATGAGCGGCGGATAGATGAAAACGCCATGCTGGTCCAAGTCGTAGTTCAGCCCCAGGAAACTCTGCAAGTATTCCTGATGCAGATCCTCGGGGTCCAGTTCCACCTCGTCGGGATGGAAGATCTTGGCCAGGTAGGCAGCGCCGATAAGGCCCTTGCTGGCATCATTTCTCATGTTGCCGCTCACGATGTAAACATGGCCGTTTCGAACCGCGGTGAGATTGGCATACTCCGGTCGGTCCATGAAGGCCTCCAGTGCCTCTTTCATTCCTGTAGCATTATCGGCATCGTATCCACTGGGCGGGTCGAGCACCAGTCCGCTGTAGGTGGTGGCAACTACCAGGAGGATAATATATTCAGGGTCTTCCTGCAATACCCACTCCGGGTCCACCTCGATTCGGTAAGCCGATTTCATAAAGTCGGGCAGATTGGCGGCCACCGTCTTTCCCCCTGCCAGCTCCACCATGCTGCTCAAGGTGTCGATCTTGGCAAAGGTGAAGATGGTCTTCTCATCAGCTTCCGGATAGGCAGCCACCAGAACCGTCGGCTTATCGTTATCGGGAATCTTCGCCGCCATATCCTTCAATTTATTGAGCGATGCTATGTGCCACTGAGTGTATTCTTCCGCATCCTGCCGGGCATCCAGAACATATCCCAGCTTGCGTACGGCATCTGTGAACGCAGAGGTCTCAGGATTGAGAAGATCGGGATAGTAAAGGCCGGCAAAGAGCACGGAAACACCGGGCAGGTTCTTCTTCTTTTCCGCAGTTACGTTGGAGAAGGCCAGAAGAATATCCGGATTCAGGCTCAATACCTTCTCGTAGTCCGGCTCCTTGTGCATGGCCCCCACGCTCGTCCGTCCGGACAGTGCCGGAAACTCCGCGGGGGACTTAGCCACAGCAAGGTCCACGCCCACTACTTTGTCCGTCTTCTTGAGGATCTGCACCAGATCAGCATTGTCCAGATACTCCACCACAATTCGTTCTACCGGTTTCTTGATGGTGATGGGCAAATTGTTGCCGTCCAATATGGTGAGGTTGCTTTCCGTTTCGTTTATGATCATCTCCACTTGGGTTATGTCTTTAGCATCAACCTTGCCGTCGAAGTTGGCGTCAGCCAATTCAGTTGATTTCTCCTTTCCTTCGATTATGGCTTTTAGGAAAACGATGTCCGACTGATCGACGATTCCGTCCATGTTGGCATTGCCAAAGATGTGCAGGACATAGGCAGATCCTGATGCTATGGGCAGTGCGATGGCGCAAAGGACCAGGATGGCCACGAGGTTTAGGTTTGTTCTCATTTATGATCTCCTTTTCCCGGAAGGCACCAAGCACAATCCAGATCTTGAGAAGTCCGGGATATTTCGGCATCTAATGTTATCAAATTCGTATTAAATGTTTAAATTTATAACCTTTATGCTCATTAGTATTACTATTTGTAATAAATACCCATAGTTAGAAATGGAGAAATAACTTAGAGAGAACTAATTTAATTTCATAATAATATGTTTTCTTATCATAATTCATACGTCCAACAATCTAATATGTAACATCCAACATGCAGAATGGCGTTCAAGCTAATAGGGGCTATTTGATCATGAACCAAGCAACATCCGCATGCAAATACACGGGCATAGACAGGGATTATTCCATTGAGGACTTAGCAGCATTTCACGGCCACCTCGGCCCTTACATCGTCCTGGGCTACCGGATGGGAAGATACGCCCGGAAAAACTTCTGCAGCGACCCCTTCCAGATGAAGGCGGCCGTCTTCTGCGAGGGCGTACCTCCAGAGTCGTGCCTGGCCGACGGCGTACAGATCGGAAGCGGCTGCACCCTTGGCAAAAGGAACATCGATATTATTGCCGGAAGCGACATCCGCTGTGAGTTTTCCTGCGGCGAGAGAAAGATGATAATCAGCCCTAGGCAGATTGCCTTTCCGCCCCAGAGCGGCGACGACAGCGACCGGCTTATCGAAAAGCTGGCAGAGGATATGTTCAGCATGCCTGATGCAGAGCTTTTCACCGCGATCCTTCGCCAGTCTTCAGGCTAACAGGGTGAGCGGGTTTGAGCATCATAGATCTGGCGGGAATCTACACGGCATACGAGGGTGGCGAGAAGGCTGTCATCAGGAACCTCTCGCTGCGTGTGGATAGGGGCGAATATGTTGTCATCGGCGGCCCCAACAGCGCCGGCAAGACGACACTGCTGGAGTCGATAAACGGCCTGGTCAAGATCACGCACGGCAGGGCAACGGTCTGCGGCCTGAATGTCTCTCGCGTCTCAGATGAGGTGCGACGTAGGGTGGGCTATGTCATACAGAATTTCTATTTCGATCCCTTCACGCCCTTCACAGTGGAGCAGGTGGTGATGATGGGACGCTTTGGCCGCCTGGGGCTGATGAACCGCCCGGCGAGAGAGGACTACGATGCCGCCCAAAGGGCCATCACCCAGGTCGGAATCGAGGATTTGGCTCATAAGACCATCGGCACCCTCAGTGGCGGCCAGCAGCAAAAAGCCATGATCGCCCACAACATCGCCAAGGAGCCGGAGGTTATGATGCTGGACGAGCCATTCAGCAATCTCGATTTTCATGCCAGAGAATATCTGCAGGGCGTTTTTAAAGAGATGGCAAGAAAGGGAGTGCCCATCCTCATGGTAGCCCATGCTTTCGACGGGCTTCCTGATATTCCCATCCGCCTGGTGGTCATGAATCAGGGCAGGATATCTTGCGACCGGAATTGCCGGGCAGAAGAGGTAGAAGACATCATAAGAAAAGAGTGCGTGGTGCCTGGAAAATGCTTGAGACGCTCATAGAGAATAACGTAGTCTGTCATGCCCTCGAAGCCATGATCTTTGCCTCCATCACATGCAGCATCCTCGGCGTTATCATCTCTCGCATGAGCCTCTCTTCCATCGGCTTTACCATGTCGCATGCTGCCTTTGCCGGAGCCGCCCTCGGCATGTTCCTGGGAGCCAATGCCCAGATGACGGCCATTGCTTTTAGCATGGTGGTGGCAGCTTTAATCGGACCGGTGAGCGACAAAGCCAAAATGGCTGCTGATGCGACTTTAGGCGTTCTCTTCGCCATGTCCATGGCGGTAGCCATTTTTTTAATCTCTTACATGGAGTACATGGGCAAAGGGCTCTCGGCAAGCAGCCTGCTCTTTGGAGACGTCGTCTCTCTTTACAGGGAGGAGATCTACGCCCTGGCTGCTGTCTGCTTCCTTGCCATACTCTTCGTCCTGGGATTTTACAAAGAGATCTCTGCCATCATGTTCAACATGAAGATAGCCGAGGCGGCAGGCATTCGGGTCAAGCTGGTGTATTACATACTATTATTCATCATCGCACTCTCTGTAGCGCTCAGCCTGAACATAGTGGGAGGCCTTTTGATCTTCGTATTGCTGGTGACGCCTGCTTCCATAGCCGGACAGTTCTGCTTTAATGTGAGGAGTATGTTCATCGTAGCGCCGGCGGTAGCCCTCTTCATGAGCGCCTTTGGCGTCTGGGCCGCCTTTGAATATACGATGCCTGTAGCGCCACTGGTGGCACTGCTTCTCACGGCAGCATTCGCATTGTCTGTGATGCTGTCCTTTAAGAGAAGGATAAATACAAAGATGAATTGAGAAGAATCGCAGTACGCCCGTACTTGCAGGACGGCGAACGCCTCCCATCTGCCCGGCTCAGTCATCACGACTTGCTGGGTAATAAATTGATAACACATAGACGCTGTTAATAGTAACTCTTAAATAATTTGTGTTACAAAACGTGATTTATGAAAGAAATTAGATTATATAGCTTACCTATATTGTTGCTGGCGATCTTCCTGATAGTTCCCGCCTGTGCTGAACCGGCGCCGGGAGCTTTCAAGATCGTCTGCACCACCAGTGTATTGATGGACCCGGCCACCTACATCGGCGGCGACAGAGTGCAGGCCATCTCGATTGCCGATCCAACCCTCTGCCCGCACCTGCAGACAGATATCATTCCCAGCCGCATCCAGCTCAATATGGATTTCATCAAGAACGCAGACCTCTTTATGGCATACAACGACAGCAACGATCTGAAGTACAACATGCCTGCGGTCAGCGACTTCATGAAAGCCAACAACTACGGAGAGTTTTTCTGGAATACCACCTCCAATCCCTCTCGCGGATGGAACACCCCAGCCAATGCCAAGCTTCTGGCCGGGGAGGTAAAGTGCTGGCTGGTGCAGTTTGACCCGGCCAATGAAAGCTACTATGAGGAGCGCTATAACGAATACGTGAAAACCTTCGATGCAGTTGAGCCAACCGTTGACGAGAGAGAGGAACTCAACCAGACACAGGTCATAGTCATGCTCTGGCAAAAGGAGCCCGTGCAAAACTGGCTGGGCATGAATGTGGTGAACTTCTTTGCTCCCGAGTTTGCCATGAATGGAACTAAGACGGCTGCCAAGATCGTGGACGACATCAATGCCAACCCGGACAAATACCAGAACGTAACCTATGTCATTGAGAATATGCAGTCCGGAGATCTGGCCAAGGGCATTGAAGAGTCTCTGAAGGATAAAGGCATCAACGCTACTCGTGTCATCTTTACCAACTTCCCGGGCTCCGTGCCGGGAGCGGATGCCATGGCAGAGGTTCTAAGCCACAACAAGCAACTGGTGCTCCAGGCCGCCTGAGGCTTCATGAGGAGGGCCTGAGCCCAGGAAAAAGGCAGGTCTTCTGCGTCCTCCTTTCGGATTTCTTTTTTCCAGCATTTCATAGAGGATAATTCTGATTTGGTAATACTAATATAGAAAGTTTTATTACTAGGTAGCAGGATACTACCCGATGGATGTGTAGAATGTGTTTGAGAGCACAACTCTCGCAGGAAAATGGAGACATGGAATGATGTCGAAAACAGAATCCTGCAAAGTCTTTGAGGGTAGAGCTCAGCATAAGGATTCCTTGAGCATTCTCCTGGCCGAGGACGACCCCACTAACCAGAAAATCACCACACGGATGCTCAGGAAGCTGGGCCACAATGCAGACATAGCAGGCAATGGCAATGAGGTTTTAACAGCTCTGGAAAGCCGCTCCTACGATCTGGTGCTCATGGACATCCAGATGCCTGAAATGGATGGACTACAGGCCACCAGAATCATTCGGAAACGCTGGCCACGCGGCCCGAGAATCGTATTTGTCACCGCCTGCACTAATTACAGAGAGACCTGTATAAAAGAGGGTGGCGATGGCTTTCTGGCCAAGCCGATAAGTATGATGCAACTGCAGGCGGCTATCGAGCATAATGTAGATTGATACCCAATTGATTTCCTGGCCTTTGCGTCGATGATTCATGCTCATCACGCCAATCACGCCCCAGGGCTCTTAAGAGAATGATAGCATCTCGATTTGCTGGTGCACACATAATCCATAAAGCGTATTGGTGTATTTACGACGATATAAATCAGAAAAGTTAACATATATTATACCAAACTATTGAAAAAAGTTTTATAGTAGAAAAACCGTAATAGTATGTCATGAAAGGAAGAAAGCTCGATACATACTCCAAAAAAGCAATAATATCGGAGATAAAGTATTTCGATGACGAACTCAATCCGGTTCCCAGGGACAGAGCCACCTGGGCCGTGTTCCGGGAGATGGACGAGAACGGGGCCCTTCTCTTTGAAGCGCAGGGATTCATAGATTAGCGAATGTCCGGAAAGACGGGGAATATTTTTTCCGGAATTGATTTCAATGATCCAATTATAACTGCGTCTTCGCCTCGAATCGAGAGTCCAGCATATCTCTTATCCCGTCGCCAAGCAAATGGAAAGCCAAAACCGTGACTGTTATGGCAATTCCCGGGAAGATCATCATCATTGGATGGGATCTGAGGAAAGGTCGAGCGTCGTTCATCATCGATCCCCACTCCGGGGTGGGTGGCTGAACGCCAAGCCCAAGGAAGCTCAAGGAGGCTGCACCAAGAATTGCGTAGCCTACCCCTAATGTGGCCATGACCAGCACGGAAGGAAGGACATTTGGCAGGATATGCCTGCTCATGATGTAAAGATCCGATGCCCCCAGGCTCCTGGCCGCCTCTAAAAATTCCTTTCCTTGCAGCGAGAGGACACCGCTTCTCACCAGCCGGGCATATCCGGTCCACTCCACGAGAATCAAGGAGAGCATTATATTGGCCAGACCCGACCCCAGGAAGCCGATTACCGCCAGGGCAAGGAAGATGCTGGGGAAAGAGAGAAAGGCATCAACCACGCGCATGACCGCCTCATCCAGAAAACCACCGTAGTACCCCGCTGCGGCCCCCAGGATCGTGCCGATCAAGGCGGAAAAAAGCACAACAGAAAGTCCGATAAAGAGAGAGATCTGGATTCCAAACAGAATGCGGCTGAAGATGCAGCGGCCCAGATGACAACATTGGAGAATGGACATTTTGCGAGGTGTTTCCTATGCGCTTGATAGATGTTTCGGACCTTAACAAATACTATAAAAATTGATTTATAAATAAGCAATATACCAAGGCAGTAGATGGCATTTCTTTCCAGATAGAGCGAGGCGAAACCCTGGGTCTGGTGGGAGAGAGCGGCTGCGGAAAGACCACTGTGGGCCGCCTGCTTCTCCGGCTGATTGATCCCAGCTCGGGCTGCATATTTTTTGATGGGACGGACATAACCAAGTTGGATCGAAGGGAGATGAGAGAACTGAGGCCAAGGATGCAGATGATCTTCCAGGACCCGGAGTCATCTCTGAATCCCAAAATGCGCATAGGCGAATGCATCGCTGAACCCTTCTGTCTGGGATTGAAGGGAAAGATGAGCCGCATCGAAATGCGATCATGGAAAAGGGAGGCATAATCAACATGATTGATAACAGGAGCAATTGCAGGGCAGGAGTCGCGCCAAACGTAGCTTCTATTTAAAAAAAACGCTTCTTGCTTCTTTCTTTCGAGTTAAATATGGCAACATTTCGTAACAATTGATATAAATAATTTATTAACAAAAGAGATTTATATCAGTATTGTGCTATGAACCGATGATAATTGGAGGAATAGATATGAAGATACAGTCAATTTCAGCTTTGCTAATTTTACCATTGATAGCATTGCTCCTCTGCAGCTCTACTTTGGCTGCTGAATACCCCTTGACCATCACCGACACTGCGGGCAGAGAGGTCACTTTTCCCCAGTCTGTTGAACGCATAATTGTCCTCAGTTCGGATGCAGCCGAGGCAGTGGTGATGCTGGGCGCCGCAGATAAAGTGGTCGGCGTCTCGGATACCGTGCAGAAAAAGAGCTACTACTTCCCCCAGCTCGCGAAGAAGCAGAGCATTGGCAAGTGGAATGCGCCGGACTATGAGATGATCGGAGAGGTCGCTAAGGGTGGAGTGGAGAGCATCACACCCGACATATTAGTCATCGGATACAGCTATCCCGATAAGTCCTATGGAATATTTGGCGTAGAAAAGGGCCTGGCTCCATTTAAGGATATAAGGGCTGTAGCCCTGGAATTCACTAAACCCGAGAACATGACGCAGGAGGTCGAGACATTGGGCCAGATCCTGGGAAAGGAGACAGAAGCCCAGGATTACATCAACTGGTACAATGAGAAGAGGTCTGCGGCAGAGCAAGCGGTAAATAGCCTGAACAAGCCCAAGGTTTATGCGGAGTGGAGTTCAACCTCTGATCTCTCTACCCTGGGTGCTGGCTCCGGATTTGATCAGGTTTTAAGCGTGGCCAATGGCTACAACATTGCCAAGAAGCTCGGCGATGCCTATCCCAAGGTGGGCTGGGAATGGGTTGTCACCCAAAACCCTGAAGTTATACTCAAGAGGCAGACCCAGTCCTCAGATCAGAAACAAATCGGGTGGGCAGCAGGGCCCTCTCAGGACACGGTCACGCTTGAGGCTGCGAGAAATGAGTTGCTGGCTCGATCCGGGGCAAAGGGGATTTCTGCAGTCAAGGCGGACAGGGTTTATGTCATGGACTGGGATATTTTAAACGGACTGGACCAGGTGGTAGGAATTACCTATCTGGCGAAACTGCTTCATCCCGAGGTTGACCTTGATCCCGTGAGCGTTCACAAGGAATATCTGCAGTTCCTGGGGCTGGAGTATCCGGAGGAAAGGACTTTCGTCTACCCGGAGCTTGCCAGTGCCAGCTAATCTGAAAGCCAACCATTCTTCTTTTTTCGAATTTTTATATAATTCGCATTTCTCCTATGCCAGACAGTGAATTTATGATTAAGTAATACCTAACCCAAAATGTTTATCAATAATGACTTAAATCGCAAAATGTGATCTTATGAATAGAGGCAAAAATTGGGATTATCTATGAAGAAAAGGAGGATCAGTTTGCTGATACTAACGGCATACAAAATTAAGTCATCAAATCCTGCTTCTGCCTGGAAAAAACGAAGCTGCTTCACAATCTTGGAGCGCTGAGATGCCCTCAGGAATTACCGCCAAAAATGTCTTGCTGAGGGAGAAGTACCAGCAGTTTGTGGGCAGAAAGATGCTTTTCCTCCTCCTCCTCGTGATAGTAATCGTTCTTCTGGCAGGAGTGGCCGCAACTTTGGGTTCCGCCAATATCGGCGTCCTGGATGTTTATTCCGCTATATTGGCCCGGTTCTTCCCAGCCAGCTTTCAAACTTCCTGGTTTGCGGACACGATCGTTTGGGGACTGCGACTGCATCGCATTCTGCTGTCCATTGTGGCTGGCATGGGCCTGGCCATCGCGGGAGCAGTGATGCAGGGCATCCTCAAAAACCCCCTGGCCAGCCCATTCACATTGGGCATCTCCTCCGCGGCCAGCTTTGGAGCCGCATTGGCTATAGTTTTAGGCGCTGGTTTTGTGGGGGGCGAGTGGATGATCATAGGCAATGCCTTTGTCTTCACCTTGCTCGCTTCCATGACCGTATACGGCCTGGCCAAATACAAGGGCATCACTCCCGAAACCATGATTTTGGCTGGCATCGCCATTATGTACCTTTTCCAGGCCATGACCTCTTTCCTGCAATATGTGGGGCATGCGGAACAGGTGCAAGAGGTGGTCTTCTGGATGATGGGGTCCATGGGCAGATCATCCTGGGATAAAGTCTGGATTGTGACTGCGGCCATAGCCATCTGCTTTCCCTATCTCTTGCTCAAATCCTGGGATATTAATGCCTTAGGCGCAGGGGATGAGACGGCCACCAGCCTGGGCGTGAATGTAGAAAAGACACGGGTCATCTGCATGATGGCGGTCTCGTTTATAACGGCGAGCGTGATCTGCTTTACCGGCACCATCGGCTTCATTGGCCTGGTCTCGCCTCACATCACACGCATGGTCATCGGCGGAGACCACAGGTTCTTGCTGCCTGCCTCGGCCCTGGTGGGCGGACTGCTTTTACTCGCGGCAGATACCGCAGCGCGAACCATTCTGGCTCCAGTCATCCTGCCCGTGGGGATCATGACTGCCTTCCTGGGGGTACCGTTCTTCGTCTATCTGTTCATGAGGCGGAAGAAAGAATTCTGGTAAAAAGCAAACCAAGATGGTGTAAGCTTTTCTTTTTTGCCAGGGCATATCGGCATGATTTTGATTTGACTGCGTAATTGCTTGCGAAACATCTCAGCTACTATCGAATGGCTGAAAGTATAATAACGCACTCAATAACTATTTATAATTTATTCATATAATAACACTACTACCAAAATGATTATTAATATAGAGACGTTAATTCGGTATAGTTCACACCAATCCGGAAGGATATCTAACAACTCATTATTTGGAGGTAATCAATGAAGATCATAACTATTACCTGGAGCAGCGAGCTGCCTCTCTTACTTCAAGGTGCCAAGGAGGTCGGACTGGACATAGAGGCCTGGTCCGCCTCACAGTTCGCCGATCCTCATGACCTGGAAAAATGTCTCGAATCGTTGAAAAATGCCCAAATCATCCTGCTCCACCCCTCCAGTGATGCCTGCTGGGATGAGATCGTTCCCGCTCTGGACCCCAAATCTCTCGTGATCGCCTTTGGACGAGACCCCTCTCACTGGGCTCTTTCCACCGTCTCCCTGGAAATAACCACCACGGTTAACAGGTACATCCTCTTCGGCGGTCCAAATAACTATAAGAATATGCTCAAATACGTCTGCAACAAAGCCCTGGGAATTGATTGCGACTATGAGCCGCCCCGGGAATTGCTCTGGCAGGGGCTCTACCACCCTCGCTCCCAGACGCCATTCTCGAGCCTGGAAGAGTACCTCCAGTGGCGCGGCCCGATGAAGCGCCCCACCGTCGGCATAATATTCTCCAGAACCTACTGGGCCAATGGAGACCTGGACATAGTGGATGCCCTGATCACGAAATTGGAAACGGAGTTTTCTGTGCTTCCTGCCTTCTGCTTCGGCATGGGGGACAAGGATCTTGGCGCCTGGTCCAGCGGCGAGGTTGCCGAGAAGTTTTTCATGGGCAGGATAGATGCCCTCATCAACCTCCAGCCAGTCTTCCGTTCTCGAAATATGGCACAATCCATCGACACCCTGAAGCAGATGGATGTTCCCGTCTTTCATCCCCTCATGGTCTACCATAAAACGGAAGAGGAATGGCAGAAAGATGTCCACGGCCTCTCCAGCAGCGAGGTGGGCTGGTCGGTGGCCATGCCCGAGTTCGAGGGCGTAATTGAGCCGATCATCATAGGCGTTACTGATAAGTCCGTGAGCGAGGGGGCGCTGATTGAGCGGCATGTGCCGATGCCCGAACGCCTCTCCAAGGTCTGCAGGCGCGTCTCCCGCTGGATTTCTCTCAAGAATAAGCCGGCAAGCGAACGCCGAGTAGCCTTCATCCTGCACAACAACCCCTGCGTCTCGGTGGAGGCGTCAGTAGGCGGAGGTGCTCACCTGGATACTCTGGAGAGTGTGGCTCGCATCATGAACCAAATGGCCGAGGTCGGCTATTTCCTGGAGGATCCGCCGAAAAGCGGCAAGGAACTGATCGAGACCATCATGGACCGCAAGGCCATCTCCGAGTTCCGCTGGACACCAATCGAAGAGATTGTGGCCAAAGGCGGCGTCCTGGCCTATCAGACCAAAGAGGAGTACGAGAAATGGTTTGACACGCTCACGCCCCAGGTAAAAAGCCGCGTCTGCGAGGCTTGGGGGCGCCCCCCTGGCGAGGAAAAGAACGGCATTCCTCCCGCCATGCTCTACCAGGGCAAGATTGTGATCACGGGCGTGCAGTACGGCCATGCTCTGGTCTGCGCTCAGCCGAAGAGGGGCTGCGCTGGAGCGCGTTGCGACGGCCAGGTCTGCAAGATCCTGCATGACCCGGATGTTCCGCCCACCCATCAATATCTGGCCACCTACCGCTACATCGACCATGATTTCAAAGCTGATGTGATCGTGCACGTGGGAACGCACGGAAACCTGGAATTCTTGCCAGGCAAGTCCGTCGGCCTCTCCGGCGACTGCTATCCAGATATCGGAATAGGCGACATGCCTCATCTCTACATCTATAACTCAGACAATCCGCCCGAGGGAACCATTGCCAAGCGGCGCAGCTACGCCGTCCTGGTGGATCACATGCAAACCGTGATGACCGACTCCGATCTTTACGGAGAGCTGAAGGAGTTGGAGGACAAGATCGCCGAGTACAACCGTGCCAAAGTCTCCGACGGAGGAAGAGCGCACGCCCTGGAGCATATCATCCTCGCCCTCCTGGAGAAGAGCAACCTGGCCAAAGAGATTCGGCTTGAGAAATTGACCGCATCTGGAGCCGACTTCGAGGAGATTTTAGAGCGGGCGCACGATAAGATCTCGCAGATCTACAACACGCAGATACCGGACGGCATGCACATCTTCGGCCTTCTGCCTGAGGGCGAGAGACGATCGGAGAATGTGCGAGCCATCTTGCGACCTGAGGTCAGAAAGGCCGCAGCAGAACTGCTCGGCAAGGTGGTTACCACCAGAATGGAAGACCTTCAGGAGCTGGACTTGCTCTCCAAGGATCTCATCTCTGCTATGATGCATGATGATGCTGAAAAGAAGAATGAAAATGGGTGTTCTGGAGGAAATAGCGAAATAGCTGGCCATGATGCTCTGAACGCCGTCCTCGAGTCACGGGGACTGAAGTGGAGCGGCTCCCTCTCCGCTCTGCGGGATCGGGTGGAGGAGCTCTGCTGGCGGCTGGAGGCATCCAAAGAGATGCAAAGCCTCCTGCACGGATTCTCGGGAGGCTTCATCGAGCCGGGGCCGTCCGGTATCATCACGAAAGGAAAGATCGAGGTCCTGCCCACGGGCCGAAACTTCTTCTCCCTGGACCCCACAGCAGTTCCTACGGAAGCGGCCTGGATGGTGGGAAGAAAGCTCGCCGATAGCCTCATTGAGAAGTACCGAAAGGAGCAGGGCCGCATTCCCGAGAACGTGGCAATGCACTGGATGGCCGGGGATGTGATGTACGCCGACGGCGAGCAGATGGCGCAGATGTTCTACCTCATCGGCGTCAAGCCCGTCTGGAAGGGCGGAAGGCTGAAGAGCTACCAGATCATTCCCCAGGAGGAGCTTGGTCGGCCCAGAATCGATCTGACCGTGCGGGTCAGCGGCATCACCCGCGACTGCTTCTACAACTGCATCGAGATCATGGACCAGGCCATAAAAGAGGTCACGCTGCTGGAGGAGCCGCCTGAGATGAATTTCCTCCGAAAGCACGACCTGGAGAACGGCCGCACACCCCGAATATTCTCCAGTCGGCCCGGAACCTACAGCAACGGCGTCAGCCTGGCCGTCTACGCCAGCGCCTGGAAGAAGGAGAAGGATCTCTCTGACGTCTTCATCTATTGGAACGGCTATGCCTATGGCAAAGGATTCTTTGGGGAGGAGTCCCAGGAAAGGCTGATCAAGCAGCTCAAAAGCGTCGACGTCACCTTCAACAAGACCACCACCGATGAGAAGGATCTCTTCGGATGCTGCTGCTACTTTGGCAATCACGGTGGCCTGACCATCGCCGCTCGGGAGGTCTCAGGAAAGAACGTGGAGGCTTATTACGGAGACACGAGAGACGCGGATCATGTGGAGGTGCGAGACCTGGCAGACGAAGTCCGGCGCGTTGTGCGCACCAAGCTGCTCAATCCCAAGTGGATCGAAGGCATGAAGCGGCACGGCTACAAGGGAGCAGGCGACATCTCCAAGCGCGTGGGCAGAGTCTACGGCTGGGAGGCCACGACGCAGGAAGTGGATGACTGGATCTTTGACGACATCGCCAAGACCTTCATCATGGATGAGGAGAACCGCAAGTTCTTCCAGGACAACAATCCCTGGGCTATGGAAGAGATGGGCAGAAGGCTGCTGGAGGCGGAGCAAAGGGGCCTGTGGAAGGCCGATCCTGAGGTTTTAGATGCTCTGAAGTCCCTTTACCTTGAGATCGAGGGCTGGATGGAAGAGAAGATGGGCGACACGGGCGGCGAGTTCCAGGGAGGCTCCATAGATGTGCTGAACATGGATGACGTGAGCGCCTGGAAGGAGAGGATGGCCAAGGTGCTGGGGCGGTAAAGCGCATTACTGCAAATCCTACCCAGAATATTTTTGTATATTGCAGAGATAGGGCTAAACTTCAGGTTATCTGGTGGAAGGATCACGGATCCATCTAAGGATCTAACCGGAATGCGTTTCCAGCAACTGCGATATCCTCGGTGGCAAAGGGAATGCTCAGGCCGCAGTTGCGCCTACTCAGGACCGCGAGGATTCATTTTTTACATCTTTGCTTAGGGATTGATCGGAGATTATTTACGCATTTCCTGAGGTATATCTGAAATTACCTTACCATATGATAGCGATTTTCTGGCTACGAAGGCCAAAATTTAATATTTTATCTCTCGTTAAACCCCTTGTTTGCATTGAATTCGTTTAAGAGATAGTTATATGTATTACTTATTTAGTCATACTTTATTTGAAATATATAGAGAATGGAGCGTAGAATATGAGACGACTGGCCTTTGCACTGATAGCACTGGCAAGCATATTGCTGATTGCTATGCCTGCCGCTGCGGACTTTGCTTTAGAAATCTACGGAAATGCGAACCAGGATGACACGATTGACTGGGACGATGTAAAATTTGTGCAAGGAATTATCAATGGATCTAACAATGCCACGGAGCTGGCTGATGCCAATTACGACGGAATTATTGACGATAAAGACATAGCACAAATAGAACTAATTATGCAGGGGAAGGAAAAAAACCTCACGATAACTCAATACCTCAAGACTTCCAAGGAACTCGTCATAACCAAGAAACCTGTGACCGTGACAATACCAATTAAGAGCATAGCGGCACTTAGTGGTACTTATGGTCCCTATATGCTTTGCGCACTTGGAGATAATGATAAAATTGTGGCTGTTCTTTCCGGAGCGATGGAACGCGGAGAGATAAAAGACCTGATAGATGATAAGTCAGTGGTCGGAACAAGCAATGACGACTGGGATATGGAAAAAATCCTAAAAATAAAGCCGGATATCGTACTTGGTTATGCCTCCTTTGACCTCTCTGAACAAAGGAAAATATTGGAAGCTTCCGGCATTGCACTGGTCCAGATGAATTTCAATAGGCCGGAGACCTATAAAAATGAGGTCAGAATTATAGGATGGCTGCTCGGCAAACAAGAGCGAGCTGAGAAACTCATCAACTTTGAACAGGAACACATGGACTTCATCAAAGAACGGACAGAGAATTTAAGCAGAGAAGAGATGCCCAGAGTCTATGCGGAGACCTATCGCGATTACAGATACGGTGGATCTTCCAGCTCCATCGGCCTTTCTGTTGGTCCGTGTGGCGGAATCGACATCTTTGAACAGGTTGGTGTGTCAACAGATATTGATCCAGAAGAGGTGATCAGCAAGGATCCGCAAGTAATTATCCATATGACTGCGGAAAATTATATCTCGGATAGCGGATACAATGCAATAAATTCAAGTCAAATAGAGAAGAGGATAGCTGATATCGAGAACCGCACTGGCTGGGATCACATCGATGCAGTCAAGGACGGAAAGGTCTATATTATCACTAGCGATGCGGCATCAATCCATCCAAGTATTTTTCAAACATATGTTGCCAAGTGGCTTCATCCTGAGCTATTCAAAGACCTGGACCCAGTAGCAGTTCACGAAGAATGGCTCCAAAAATTCTTAGGTATAAAGTATAAGGGCGTATTTGCCTATCCACTGCTGTGAAAATGCTATGGATAACAATTTAGCAGTTAGGGAGAGAGATTTTTTTTATCTCCACATATTTTTTAATTGGTGCAGGAAGCTGCTGAAATGTGCTTGCCTCAAGGTGCGAATATGAGAATCAATGCTATTGTATGGGCTAGCGATGTGTCTCATCTCCTGAAAGCTTCTCGAGATCTTGGCTTGGATTTGATGGCATGGTCTACTAGCGATTTGAACAGTCGAGATAATTTGAGAAACTGTTTGATCTCTCTAAATGATGCGGATTTGCTGCTGATTCATCCCTCACATGACGCCTTTTGGGATGAAATAATGGAGAGCATAGATAGAGACAAGCCGCTCATCTCCGTCAGTCACAATCCATCACACTGGTCGACTTCAACAGTACCATTAGAAAAGGTAGCCACGGTCAATCGTTACATGCTCTATGGCGGCCAGGAGAATATACGAAATATGTTGAATTATATCTCTCGGGAGGTGCTTGATGAAGACCGCAATTACAGTCCCCCACTCGAGCAACTCTGGCAGGGCCTATATCATCCAGATTCCGAAAAACCCTTCGAGACTGTTGAGGAGTATCTGGAATGGTACCGCCCAAAGAAAGATCATTTTGTGGGAATTCTTTTCTATAGGTCCTTCTGGATAAACGGCGACCTCGATATTGAGAATGCCTTTATAAGGGAGCTAGAGAAAAAATACGATGTTCTTCCAGCCTTCTGCTTGGGGATGAGCAATTCCGATTTGGGCGCAAAGTCCAGCAGCCAGGTTATAGAGGAATTTTTCCTGGGAAGAGCTGATGCGTTATTAGATCTTCAATCGATAGTCCATGGTGGAAACATAGAGATCTCCCGTGAGATACTTCGAAGGATGGACATACCGATATTCCATCCCCTTGTTATCCGTCATCATCAGGAAGATGAATGGCGTGCCGACCCGTATGGGATGAGCAGCTATGAATTGGGCTGGAATGTAGCCATGCCGGAATTTGGAGGAGTGATCGAGCCGATTATAGCCGGTGTTGCTGAGGGCAGTGAGATACATGAGGTCACGCTTGAGCACCATGTACCCATAATGGATCGCGTAGAAAAAATTGTTCGGCGAGTCGACAAATGGATATCTCTTCGGAATAAAGCCGTCTCCGATAGAAAGGTTTGCTTCATCCTTAACAGCAAGCCTTGCGCCTCGGTTGAGGGAGCTGTTGGGGGAGCTGCCCACTTGGATGCATTGGAGAGCGTTGCCAGGATTATGCAGCGGATGAAGGAGGTAGGATATTCCATAGAGAATCCTCCCCACAGTGGAAAAGAGTTGATTGACATAATTATGGACAAGAAAGCCATTTCTGAATTCAGGTGGACCACTGTCGAGGAAATTGTTAACAAAGGCGGAGCACTCTCCTTAGTGGCCACAGAGGATTATCTAGAATGGTTTGATACCCTGGCGGAGGGGGTAAAGAATAGCATTGTCAATGCCTGGGGCCATCCTCCTGGTGAGGAGAAGGATGGAATTCCGGCCGCCATGGTTTATCAGGATAAAATCGTGGTTACAGGGGTCAGCTTCGGCAATGCTTTGGTCTGTGTCCAGCCCAAGAGAGGCTGTGCCGGAACTCGCTGTGACGGACGGGTCTGCAAGATTCTCCATGATCCTGAGGTGCCGCCAACCCACCAGTACCTAGCCACTTATCGTTACATTGAAAAGGACTTTGGGGCGGATGTGATTGTGCATGTGGGCACTCATGGTAATCTGGAATTTCTCCCAGGAAAGCCTATAGCACTCTCAGAGAACTGTCTGCCCGACGTCGCAATTGGAGATATGCCTCATCTTTACATCTATAACGCGGATAATCCTCCCGAAGGAACTATGGCAAAGAGAAGGAGCTACGCCGTCTTGGTGGATCATATGCAAACTGTGATGACCGATTCTGGGCTGTATGGTGAGCTCAAGGAGCTGGAGGAGAAGATAGCGGAGTACAGTAAAACCCGACAATCGGAGAAAGCTAGGGCTCATGCATTGGAGCATATCATTGTGGAGCTTCTCAAGGAGAGCAAATTATCCCTGGAAATCGGGCTGGATGAGATGATTGCGTCCGGGGCCACGATAGACCGCATAATTGAGCGTACACATGATAAAATTTCAGAGATATATAACACACAGATTCCTGATGGCATGCATATCTTTGACCAAAGGCCAGAGGGAGATAAAAGAGCAGAGTTCATTTGCTCCATCCTGAGGTTTGATTCTGAGCTGAGAAAGCTCGTAGCCAGGCTTATGGACACAGAATTAAACCAAAATTGCGATATATCTCAGATAGATATA
>JALNZQ010000112.1 GCA_023229165.1 Methanothrix sp. | reverse complement strand
TTCCTGTTGCAAGATAGGTCGCGCCCAAGCTGATAAATGCTAATATTATGATAGCGATAGGAATCAGCATTATCTGCTTGGGTGGGTACTTAGAAACGATGTCCTCCAATTCCATGTTATTCTCCTCGAACTTCCTCTATATTTAAACCCACCACATAATATTGCTTTGCGAATATGAATATTTCAATCTATTTACGGCTTGTCGTCAATGCTTAATCATCAAACCTTCTCCCATTTCTTTAGGTCCATCACCTGCGAGAGGGTCTTGCCGCGCCGGATCTCCTCATAGAGCCTGCTTTCCATCTTCTCCACCTCTTTAGCTCTCCTGGCGATCTCGTAGGCTCTCTCTTTGGGTATGACCACGACTCCGTTCTCGTCTCCCACAATGTAATCCCCGGGTCGCACCGTCTGGCCGCCACAGGTGATCTCGCAGTTGATCTCGCCCTTGCCCTTGGCGTCGCTGGCATTGGGTTGGATCCCCGATGAGAATATGGGGTAGTTCAACGCTCTGATCTCATCCACATCCCGCACGGCTCCATCTATTACCACGCCTTCAATTCCCTTATTTTTGCTGCTCAAAGTGGCGAGACCGCCCCAGGGCGCGACAAAGTCGCTGCCATTGTAGATCACCAGCACATCGCCCGGTCCTCCCAGGTCGATGGCCTCCACGGGCTTGGCCCAGTCTCCGGCAAAGGTCTGCACGGTTATGGCCCGACCTACGATTTTGGTGCCCAGGTTGATTGGCAGGATGCCGCGCATGGCTCCTTTGCGGTGCATGGCATCAGAGATGTTGGGCGCTGAGACCTCGCGCAAAATGGCGATCATCTCCTCTTCCCGGCTGATCTTGGGAGCGGCGCTCATCCGGGCATGGTCTATTGCCTCGCGAATATTGCGTGCAGATTCGGTCACATGAGCGCTTCTCACAATGCTGCCGCCGACGATTACGATCGCGGCACCATTGGCCACGGCATCGGCTCCGGTGACGGCATCTATGCCGCCTGCTGCCGCTACGGGAGTATTGACCACTTTTACGATCTCTTTGAGGAAATCGACTGTGTCGCGACCGGTCATCTGCTGGTCGATTCCTACGTGAACGCAGATGTAGTCCACACCCAGCAGCTCAAGTTCCTGAGAGCGCTTTACTGGGTCCGGGACGGTGAGAAGGTCCATCATGATCTGCACGCCGTATTTTCGCGCCGCTCGCAGGGCATCCTCGATGGTGGAGTTATCGGATGCGGCAAGCAATGCCACAATATCGGCTCCTGCCTTGGCTGCCATCTCCACCTCCATGGCCCCGGTGTCCACGGTCTTCATATCGGCTAATATCTTGGTGCCGGGCAGGGCCTTCTTCATCTCGCGCACAGCATCCATTCCCTCACTCTTGATGAGAGGTGTTCCTGCCTCAATCCAGTCTGCTCCGCCCAAGACTGCCTCTTTGGCTATCTGAATTGATCTGTCCAGCTCCAGAAGATCCAATGCCACCTGTAGAATGGGTTTAATATGACATCACCACACATCAGCACACATTAGCATACATCAGCACAAGCTAAGTAAAAAGATGCATGGTATATAAAATGAAGCTGGCAGATATTTCTGAGATAGAGCTTGATGACGATCCTTTTCGGCCTCACAGCCTGAGCTTCACCAAGCTGCATGGAAACGGCAATGACTTCATCCTGATAGATGAGATGAATCGCGAGCAGGTAGCAGAGAGCGAGAAGAGAAGGTTTGCCATTGCCCTCTGCCACCGCCACTTTGGCATAGGTGCAGATGGTGTTTTATTCCTGACAAACAGCTCGCGAGCAAATACTGGCATGAGGCTCATTCAGCCGGACGGCTCGGAGGCGGAGATGTGCGGCAACGGCATACGCTGCCTGGCCAAGTATGCCTGGGACACAGGATATGTGGGCGAATTCTTCGATGTGGAAACCCTGGCCGGCATAATTCCAGTGCAGGTTCGAGAGAGGGACGGCTCTTTTTGGGCCAAGGTGGATATGGGGATGGCCAAGTTCGACCGGCCTTCCATACCAGCCTGCGGCCAAGGCGTTCTTATCTCGGAAGAGATCGAAGGCTGCAAGGTATCGGCGGTCAACACCGGGGTTCCCCATGCCGTTGTTTTTGTCGAGGATATGGATTTTGAAATTCTGGAGAAGGCCCCGCTCATAAGACACAATAGCCTCTTTCCGGAAGGGACCAATGTGAATTTTGTCAAGATCGGCCAGCCTCTGGAGATCAGGACCTTCGAGCGGGGTGTGGAAGGTGAGACCCTCTCCTGCGGCACGGGATCTGTGGCTGCAGCCAGTGTGGCGCGCCGTCTGGGACTGGTGGATGGTGAGGTCCTGGTGAAGACCAAAGGCGGACCTTTGATCATAACCTTCGAAGAGGGCAAAGCCTTCATGGAAGGGCCGGCGGTAACGGTCTGCTCAGGCGAGCTTTCTGAAGAATACCTGTGGAACCTATCAATGCAGCCGTGAGAAAGATATTGAGGCAAAAATGAAAGCAACAGCGGCGTTCTCGGGGTTGACGATACTCATCATTTCTTTCATTATTGTCCAATGCATTGTTGTAAGCCCTGCCTTAGCCGAGCATTATGTGATGGAGATAGGCAGCAAGAGTAATCCCAATGCTCATCTTTTCTCTTACGACCAGAAGTTTCGGGAAAGCACCAATCTGCAGAACTATCCCATGAAGATGAGCGCATCCAAGGAGTTCACCGATGCCACCCGTCTCTCTACCAAGATGGAATTGTTGGCTCTGCCCAATCTCACGGAGATGACCATAGACGCAGACTTCATCGGCATTGGCCGCATCGGCTACCTGGTGCTGGACCCGGAGACGGGCGACATAAAGGATGAGGTGTCGCGTATCAATCACATGTTCGTGGGCAACTTTTCCATTGATGAGCAGATCATAGTGGCCAAGGATCACATGTGCGAATGTGGATACCTGCCCTGTGCGTGACAATGGATCGGAAGGCGGAGCGAGTTTTATCAGCGCAACCGTGGTCATCGGCAATGAGACATCCTATGCAGAGGGCGGCTGGAAGCCTCCCGAGTGGGGACTGGACCGATCGGATGTCTTCGACACCATCATCGACACGGTGGCTGGCGAGGACAGCGGGGACACGTCGTGCGAAAGTGGAAGCTGCCCGGTATAGGACGACAAAGAAAAAGAAGTAATTATTCTTTGAAGAGCTGTCTTCCTACCGACTGGTCCATAAGCTCCAAAAACTCCTGCTTGGCTTGCGGCGGAATGGTCGCCCCGGCGGCGACGTTGTGCCCCCCGCCAACTCCGCCCACAGCATGGGCGCAGCGCGACAGGGCATCAGCCAGGTCCAGGCCCGACCGGACCAGGTCCTGAGTACCGCGCGCCGAGACTTTGAGTTCCCCTTCCGCTGTGCGGGCAAAGGCCAGGATAGGGCGGGAGCGGTCTGCCATCTGAAAGCTCATGCCGGCCACGATTCCCACGATGGTGTCCAAAATGGCATCTCCGGCATCAAAATACTGGATGCTCTTGAGAGTGATAATGCCGTTCTCGCGAACGAGCTTCAGGCCGTTTACCAGATTCTGGCGGTGCTGGCCCAGCAGCATTCGCGCCTCATCCAAGGCTTTGTCTCTGTCACCCATGCAGACAGAGAGGCCTACGCCGGCATGACCATAGCGAGCAGTAGCATTGAGAAGAGTCGAGTACTCGCTGGCGTCCCGCAGCTCCGTTCCCTCCTGCTCGCCTAAAAGGACGTAGACCTCTCCAATCAAGCGCTCCAGCTTGACATTGGAGATGCCGCTTCTTAGACCCTTCCTAAGAATGGCTGTGACAAAGCCGGCCTTCTCCGCCTGAGACAGATCGATCCAGCGCCGCCACTTTTCTCCGCCCAGACGTATGCCGATATCTTTAAGAAATGCAATGCAAGCGTCCTCATTTCCAGAAAGTCCGGGCAGATACGGGTCCTGTGAGTACTCCAGCATCTTGTAGACGGGACGGGTCTGTTTGCCGAAGAACTTGATGTCGCGAGAGAAGGAAAGGGCCCCGGCATTGGACCCAATCTCCAGGATATGACGATTGATGCCGACCAATTGTCCGTGCGCCATGTCCTGCAGATCCCCCACGGCCCCCACCACCGCTAAAGCTGCCAGATCATCATTGCTGCCGGGGGTGGACGCCAGCGCCCTTGCCAGCAGAAAAGAGGTTCCGCTGCCGGAAAGCTGTGTTGCCCCATCAGCGCCTGCCAGATGGGGATTGATGTGGGCTATAGGGCGGGCCTCACAGGCAACGGGCTTGTGATGATCGGCCACTACAGCCGAAAGGCGATGGTCGCATATCTGCTGAATCATTCCGCTGCCAAGATCCGTGAATATGACCAGATCGGCGCCATGATCTGCAACCTCGTTTATTGCCGCCTCATCAAGCTGGCGGAAAAATTTGGGCAGAAAGTCCAGGCCGAGCCTCTCTAATGCGGTGCAGACTATAGCCGCTGCCGTGAGCCCGTCTGCATCCACGTGAGAGACGACGAGAAGATTCTTTTTCGTCTTGATAACCTCAGCAGGGCTCTTGCATAGCTCGCAAAGCTCGCGAAACTTCCCGGAGATCTCCTGGCTGTCTTGCATGTCTACCGTAACTTTATGGGAGTGTCTGATAAATCCTTGGCGCGCGGGGCGAAACTAATCTTTTTTTTCGCTATCATTAAGGTTTATTTTTGCGGCCCAGGCCGTCCCCAGCAGGCGGAAGCTTCCAGGGATTTTAGTCATCTGAGGATAGTCGCGAATAGTAATCTCGTGGGTGATCGGCGCCTTTGTAAAAAGGAACTGGTCTTCGATGGAGACGTTCTCGGAGTTGTTGCTGACAAAAACATATTTATTCATAACCTCTCCGCTTCCCCGTATCCTTCCTGTGGCCTGTGTGCTCTCATCGGATCCCATCTTAAAATCAGTCATTACTGTCCCAGTACCTACAACGTTATGGCTGTAATCAATATCCATATTTGTAGAGGCGGCATATGCCCCAGCCATCACCATCGTCAGAGCTAAAATCAGCAGAGCTAGAGGGGGCGGGACACAGTTGAGCTGAAGCGAAAGAGCATTTCTTTTTTTCATGGCTTTATTGCCTGACCTTGTTCACGCTTGACCTGATTCATTCCTGGCTTATCTCTATACTTATTTAAGGGCTCTTCGCCATTATTACGGCCAACCCAAAGGACATTATTATATGACAGCTCAAGAGACCATGCCGCCATTTAGCCAGCTGGATATCGCACCCACGGCAGCTCTTATCCTGGGGCTGCAGCTTCCCAAGATAGACGGCCGGCCAATTGACTTTGCTGTGGCCAGGGGCTGCAAAAATGTCGCGCTCATCATTATCGACAGCCTGGGTTATGATCTATTGATGTGGCTCTTGCCCACACTGGATAACATGAGAGATCTGAGTATTGTTGGACAGCTCTTGCGCGCAGCGGCTGTCTCCAACCACACCACTCCGGCCATCGCCAGCATCTTGAGCGGACTGTTGCCGGAACACCACGGAATTTTCGATAAGGCCGGCGCAAAAGAGTCCCGCATCAAGAGCCTGCCGGAGATCGCAGCAGCGTCAGGCCAAAGTTGCGCGGTGATAATGGAGCAAAATGGAGCCGACGTTTACCAGGGCTTGATTGAGATCGTGCACGGCATACCGGACAGCATCCCACCGCAAAACTTCGATCGAGAGGCTTGCCGCATGACCTGCCAGGCCCTTTTAGAGAAGCCCAGGCTCCTCGTCTCCTACTTCATAGGAATTGATAAGAGCATTCATCTGGGCAATGGCCTGGAAGGTATAAGAGAGGCGGCTTCGCTTATTGACCGCTGCATAGGTGAGATCGTAAGGACGGCAAACGACGAGACTTTTTTCATCATCTGCGGAGACCATCCCATACACGCCGGGCCGCTAAAAAGAACCAGAGGACCTTACTATGTGGCTATGATCCTGGCAAAAGGAAAAGCGCAAAAATGAGGATCTAACGGGCTTTCGATAAGTTTAAATGCCGCAAGTGGATAACATGAGTCTGATGGATGAAGATCTTTCTGAGATTTTTCAATTAATTGCCGAAGACGAACGCAAGCGCAGGTATCTTAAGGAGGTCGGAGACTGGCTTGTAGAAGAATACTTCGAACTTCGTCAAGCATCTTGAATCATTTGACAATTTCTTGATTTTTCTTTATTTAAATTTCTGAGCATGTTGTGCGACAACTTCGCGCGCATTAATTCACAATGTTTTTTTGAGAAGGTGGCAGATTTTCGGGTAATTCTCCCATAATTTCCACATCAGTAGGTCGCTGTGAAATGGTTTCACAACAGCAAAAGTTCCTCCGCGCATAGACACCGGACCGATTGATAGCCATTATTATGATAGTATTCGCCCGAAAATTCTTTTCACAACACATTATAATTCATTTTCCAAGTCTTAAGCATACCTTGTGAAATACTATTCTGAATACAATTAGGGCTTTATTTCAAAAAATAACTTTAATTCGTAGTTTTAAGCCATTAACCACAACTACCAACTATTGGAAAGGTTTATATATCTCAAAACCTAGGTAAATAGTGTGCCAGAGTGGCCAGACAACCTGTCTGAATACATCGGGATAGGATGGCTAAAGAGGGCTTATTCGTCTGAGGGGATGGATGGACCTTGGCAAAATATCAGCGCAGTAAGGGAAGCGTATCGGGTGGATAGATCTGATGTATCGGCTCCATTTCTTCCACACAATTGTGGACGAGCTGCATCGTCTGAAAAATGTTCGCCTTTGTGAAAGCATAACGTCACTGTAAGGGATGGCATGAGGGGTAGCAATGAAGGGGGAAATCGAAGCCTTAAAAGGCATTTTCGGTATCCGGCAAAATGCTTCACAGCAATACACTTTCTCACATATATGGCACAAGGGGTAGCGAAAGGGAGTTCGTATCTGATCTGGATACAATGCGCCTGTTTACAGACTGTTCACTGTCGGAAAGGGACGACAAAATAGCTCAGGTCTGATACAGACGATGAATTCCTTGGCCGATGAAATCCTTGTTGTCGGAAAGGGACGGCAATGAGGATCAAAAGGGAACGGCTGAGACCGGGATCTGATATGAATTGTTGGAGACAGGCTGCGAAAGCAAGGACAATTTTCGCCTTGTGTTTCACAACCTGCCTAAATTTGGGGATGGCACGAGAATAAGATTGGATCGGGTCTGCGGGAATGGAATTCATGCATAAAGCGGATCCGATCAGGAAAATGGTTAAGAGCGAGCATTTGACTGTGAAGAGGGGAAAATTATGAGAGGACACATCAAATTATTTATGCTGCAGATGAACCTGGAGAGGTCCAAGCAGCCTAAAAATGCTGCAATGACAGAAAATGTCTGCTTTGGCACCTGCCGGGATGAAGCTTCCTCTATGCAGCACATATACCTTCCTTCTTTGAAGGTAATATCCGGAAGATGACGGAAGGGATTTTAAATGAGGATCCGGATTGAGATAGAAGACAAGAGCCTTAAGTCCTCCCATGAGTTTGAGTCGCAAAACATGGATGGAGAGGCATTAAGAGACAGGATCATTGGCTTTCTGTCAGCTTCCGGTGTCTTTGAGGGCAGAGGGGAGAGCATTGCCCCAGCCACATCTGCTCGTGATTATAGCAGCGGAACGCTCATGGACCGGCTGGAAAACTTCATCCGACATGAGTTTACCAATACCTGGTTCACAACCCAGGAATTAAGAGAGCGATATGAGACCGTAGCCGACGATATAAAGCTCTCCACAGTCTCCACCTATCTATCCCGCATGAATCACGACGGTCTGCTGGATAAAAGAGGGAATAGAAACAACCGACAGTACAGATTGATGGAGATCGTCGAACCGGAAATGATATCGCAGCATAATTATCAAAGCTATGAGAAAAAGAGAGTAGAAAGCAGATGAAAAAATAGCCCGACCGGAGAGCATCTTATGGATCTTTCCCACCACCAAGACATCCTTTGCCATAGATTTCCGGTCCGGCCCCTCTGCTCCAGAGCAACTGTATTTTGCAGCGTTTTATGTCTACAGGAAATATGAGGGGTGACGCGCACGAAAGCATTTTTTTGCCTCCACCGATGCTCCAAAAGAATAATAACCTAAAAGCAAGCCATTTGCTCTACAACCGGAGAATTAGATGATTCGCGTCATATCCCTGGACATGGACGGCACCCTGGTCAAATCCAGG
>JALNZQ010000111.1 GCA_023229165.1 Methanothrix sp. | reverse complement strand
CTAACAACGCTCCGGTCATAAGCAGCCTGACGGCTGACAAAGAGAGCCCGCAGGTAACGGGAACTGCAGTAACCTGGACTGCAGCGGCATCTGACGCCGAGACCGATCCTCTGCAATTCCAGTTCTCCTTAGATGGACAGGTAATGCAGGACTGGTCGGACAGCCCCGTATGGAGCTGGACTGCGACCAAAGAGCAGGTCGGACAGCATGTAATCGCGGCCAAGGTAAGAGATGGAAAGCATAATGCTGAAGGAGACAGCTCCAGCAGCGCCAACTTCGAGATTGTTCTTCCGCCTAACAACGCTCCGGTCATGAGCAGCCTGACGGCTGACAAAGAGAGCCCGCAGGTAACGGGAACAACAGTAACCTGGACAGCTGCAGCATCTGATGCCGAGACAGATCCAATGAGCTATCGCTTCCTGGTCAACGATACACCTGCCACCGACTGGCAACCAGAGAATACGTTTGCCTGGACAGCCATAGAACCGGGAACCAGCCGGATCCTGGTGCAGGTAAAAGACGGCCTGCATGAGGGAGCGCAGGGCGAGGGCGGCAACATGAGCCGCGAATTTTCCATAATTGCTCCTGCACCCGAAATAAAGCCAGAACAGGTGCCTGTGCAAACCGAGGTCATACCGACCGAAGTCGTACCGGCCAAGCTCAATGAATCGCCATCAATTGACAGCCTGACTGCAGATAGTGCCAGCCCGCAACTATTGGGAACAACAGTAACCTGGACGACCCAGGCCAACGATCCGGAATCCGATCCAATATCATATCGCTTCCTGGTCAACGGCACGCCTGCCACCGACTGGCTACCAGAGAATACGTTTGCCTGGACAGCCATAGAGCCCGGCACCAGCCAGATCCTGGTGCAGGTAAAAGACGGCCTGCATGAGGGAGCGCAGGGCGAGGGCGGCAACATGAGCCACGAATTTTCCATAGTTGCTCCGGCGCCAGAAATAAGGCCAGAACAAGAGCCTGCTGCGGCTACGAATGTAACCGTGCCGCAAGAGAATAAGACGGAGCCTGCGGCGACTGCTCCTGAGAACGTGGCACCTCCTGCGACTGAGAACATAACCACACCCATTGCACCGGAAAATGTGACGCCGCAACAGCCAGTCAATGAGACAGAAGCTGTGACGATTGCCCCGGAGACAGTTGTACCTCCTGCTGCAGAGAACATAACCACACCCATTGCACCGGAAAATGTGACGCAGCAGCAGCCGGTCAATGAAACGAAGCCCTCAGAACCTGTAATTCCCGCGGCCGTGAACCAGACACCAGTCTTGAATTCTCTGATTGCGGACGTCACCAGCCCCCAGATTCCCGGCACCACCATAACCTGGACTGCCAACGCCACTGATGCAGATCAAGACCAGCTGTCCTTCCGGTTCTTCCACAGTGGACCGGCAACCAGCGGATCCTGGCAGTCTGTGACTGAGTGGAGCAGTGATAATACCTGGACACAAACAACATCCTCAACCGATGCTGGCGAAAACCAGGTCAAAGCCCAGGTTAGGGATGGCAAGCATGCTGCTGAGGATGGCTTTGACAGCGAGTTGTCTGCATTCATCACTCTTCGCGAGCCTGCTCGGAACATCTCCGGCACGGCCTTCGAGGACAAGAACAACAATGGCGCCAAGGACGAAGGCGAGGCCCTGTCCGGCTGGACAATCAGTCTTGCTGGAACAGATAATGAGATCAGCGCCTTAACTCGTGAGGACGGATCCTACCGCTTCGAGCAACTCAAAGCGGGAAGCTACACAGTCAGCGAGACATTGCCCTCCGGTTGGAAGGCCATCACTCCCGAGAGCGGATCTTATATTGTGGATCTGAAGGATGCAGATGCCACGGAGAGGAACTTTGTCAATAAGCTATCATCCTACAGCATTTCCGGCATGAAGTATAACGACCTTGACGGCAACGGAGCAAACGATGGCGAGCCCGGAATGGAGAACTGGAAGATAACTCTCTCCGGCACAACTCAGGACAATGAGGCTGTGCAAAAGGAATTTACAACCGCAAAGGACGGATCTTACAAGTTTGAGACCCTCCTCCCTGGCACCTACACCATCACTGAGGTCGAGCAGTCCGGCTGGACCAGGACCGCGCCTCTTGAGGGATCCTATTCGGTTGTGCTGGTGGATGCCGATGTTACAGGCAAAGACTTCGGCAACCATGGATCGTGGTCTATCTCCGGAGCCAGCTTCAACGACTTGAATGGTAACGGTGTAAAGGATGGAGATGAGACAGCTCTTGCCGGCTGGAACATTCAGCTCGCAGAGGGCGGCAATTTCATCAATGCCACTATCACCGGCCAGGACGGATCCTACGCCTTCAAGAACCTCGCACCAGGCAAATACACGGTAAGCGAAGTCGCCCAGGAAGGCTGGACTCAGACTCTGCCTCAGGGACCATATAGCATCGATCTATTGGATGCGGACGTCTCTGGAAAGGATTTCGGCAACAAGGGCAACCTGTCCATCACGGGCAAAAAGTTCTATGATGCCAACGGCAATGGAGTGCAAGACGAGGACGAGCCGGGCCTTCCCGAACAGGAGGTCAAGCTGGTAGAGAACGACAAAGAGATCGCCACAGCGACCACGGGCCAGGACGGCACCTATACCTTCAGCAACCTGGTACCGGGAACCTACGAAGTGGATGACCCCATACTGGTCACATTGACAACGCAAGTCCATGTAGTGGTGAACGTTCCGGCATTCAGCCCCAACATAATCTCCGGAATGAAGTTCAACGACCTGAACGGCAATGGTGTTAAGGACACGGGAGAACTAGGCGTTCCCAATTGGGAAATCGATCTGGTATATGTGGTGCCTGGGCCCGATATCCTGATGGCACAGGTAAATACAGATGCCAACGGAGCCTACAAGTTCATCAACATCCCACCAGGCAACTACGAGGTGAAGGAGCTGGCCAGACAGGGCTGGACTGCAACCACACCTACGGTTCGCTCCGTTCATATCCCGGGCAGCTCCAGCAACCAAAACTTCGGCAACAAGATGGCCACACAGCCATCTATGGGCTCGATCTTTGGAATGAAGTTCAATGACCTCAACGGAAATGGTGTCAAAGATGGCAGCGATGCAGGGCTCTCCGGATGGACCATCCGGCTTATGAATGCCACGAGCCTGGTCGTGATCAGTACCACAAACACAGCATCGGACGGCTCCTATGCTTTCCTTAACATCACTCCCGCAGACTACGTTGTGAGCGAGGCGACAAAGCCCGGCTGGACTCAGACCAAGCCGCCTGCGGGTCCTGGTGGACAGGTTTACTCCTTTGCTCTGGCAGCAGGAGAGAACAAGCAAGGAATCGACTTTGGCAATCGCAACAATAACCTGCCGCCTACCAACCCCACGCTGGTCTCAAATCTGGCCAGTCCGCGAATGGCGGGCACGCCTGTAATCTGGACCGCGGGAGCCACCGATCCGGAAGGAGATCCCCTGCAGTTCAGATTCTTCGTGCGCGGACCGACACCGTCCCCCGCCGTGAGGGCTGACACCGGATACTCCACGAACAACGTCTGGACATGGAGCACAGTTGGATATGCGCCGGGAGCCTATCAGATTGAGGTCTGGATAAGAGACGGCAATCACGCAGGACAGGCAGGCTTCGACATCAAGAAGACGGTTTCCTTCAAACTTACCAGCGCCAACCTGCCGCCACGAGTCAACATGCTTTTCTCAGATCGACCGGCTCCTCAGTATGTGGGAAGCTGGATTAAATGGACAGCACTTGCCTTTGATCCGGAGGGCGATCCCCTGCAGTACAAGTTCTATCTGCGCGGGCCTTCAACCAACGGATTCTGGATGGACCAGACCGGCTGGGGCCATAACAACCGTTGGATCTGGAGAACCAATCCCATGGATGTCGGCCACAGCGAAGTGCTGGTGGCAGTTAGAGACGGCAGTCATGCCGGACCGGGAGGATCAGACGACTACGAAATATCTTACTATGCAATCGTCAACCTGAACCTTCCGCCGGTTATCACCAGCCTGGCCAGCAATGTGTTTAGCCCGCAGCCCATCGGTGCCACTGTATGGTGGAGTGCATCCGCCATGGACCCGGAGAGAAATCCAGTGTTCTACAGATACTGGGTAAAGGGACCGGCCACGGGTGGATTGTGGAGGCTGGCACGGGATTGGTCCACCGACCCGACCTATGTATGGCCCACCTCGCCTGCTGACGCAGGTACAAGCGAGATTCAGGTGCAAGTGAGAGACGGCCTGCACTCCAGCCCGTCCGGATGGGATGACGATGCAGGGGCCTTGTTCACTGTGCTGCGGCAAAACCAGCCGCCTACTCTCATCTCCCTGAAGACGGACAAGCCCAGCGCCCAGATTGCCGGTACGCCCATAAAGTGGATGGCAATAGCCTCAGATCCGGATAGAGAGCCGGTATTCTACAAATTCTGGCTGAAGGGCCCGTCGACAGGCAATGCCTGGGAGGTAGTGCAAGACTGGTCGACAAAGAACCAATGGACATGGGCCAGTTCCGGCTACGACGGCGGGGCTTATACAGTCTACGTTTATGCCAGGGACGGAAAACACAATCCGGCAACCGGTTACGATAGCGCACTGGGAGCACCGTATCTGCTCACACCCAATCAGCCGCCCAAGCTGACGGCACTGACTCCTGATAAAAAGAGCCCCCTGAGCGCAGGAAACGCAGTGAAATGGACGGCAAAAGCGTATGATGCCAATAAAGATCCGATACTCTACCGGTTCTGGCTGAAGGGCCCGTCGACCGCAGGCGCCTGGAAGTTAGTGCAAGACTGGTCAACAAAGAACCAGTGGACCTGGACAAATTCCGGCAGCGATAGCGGAGAATTCACAGTCTATGTCTATGTTAGGGATGGATTGCATAGTCCTGCAACCGGTTACGATAGCGCACTGGGAGCATCGTATCTGCTCACACCTAATGAGCCGCCCAAGCTGACGGCTCTTCTGCCCGACAAGAAGAGTCCGCAGAGTGCAGGAACTGCTGTAAAATGGACGGCAACGGCCACTGATGCCAATAAAGATCCGATACTCTACAGATTCTGGCTGAATGGCCCCTCCACAGGCAATGCCTGGAAGGTAGCATCGGATTGGTCGACAAATAACCAGTGGACTTGGACCAATGCACCGACTGATGCCGGCAGCTACAGGGTTTTTGTCTACGCCCGAGACGGTAAGCACGCCCCGGCAACCGGTTACGACAGCGCGATAGGCTTGGACTATGCGCTTTTTAATCAGGTGATGAGCAATAATGTGGTGAGCAAGGTAGTTGTCGTAAAAAGATAGTGAATAGACCATGATGAGTAAAGCATAGCGCAACGCTAAGAAAGATATACTTGAGATGGGCAAAAGGTCCTGCCCGTCTCATCTCTTTTTCCAATAGGTTTAAATCCAACGGATGTCTGGGGAAGAATCTATGATGAAATATACGATTGCTTTAGCTGTTCTCTTAATGCTGGCCGGCACCGGCCTGGCAACGATGTGGCTTTACGATGATCCCATGTTCTTCCAGATGAACTACCCCACTAAGGCAGCCTCCTTCACTGCGACGGATATATCTATTCTGGAAATATTAGATGCACCCTATTTCCCTCTTCTTGGCCAGAGCTTCTACTACAATGCCATCCCTGTTAAACTTAGCAACAACACCAATACCATCCAGATCGGCAGCAAGTCTCCTGCATCCATGTCTCCCGTCCAGGTAACTTTTGGCGGACACCTCGAAAACAACATAAAGTATGCTCAGAGCAAGTCCTCACTGAGGGTCGGTTCGCAAGGTTCCTGGGGCACCTTAAATGCTCCGGGAGTGCTTTAGGTGAATAGGGCGGCCAGAACAGTTCAGACCGCATAAATTTTTATTTTATTTCATTCGATTCTCGGACGATTAGAGTTCCTAGGGTTATGGCTATAGCCAATAGAGTGAAGGCATAGACGCAGCCATCAACTCCATGCAGGTCTGCCGTCAATCCCGCAATAAGCGGCCCGATCACCACACCGCTCATGCGAGCGGTATTGAAGATGCCGTAAACCTCTCCCCTCCGGGCGGCGCTGGTGGTATCAGCGATTAGCGCTGCAGCTGCCGGACTTGCCATGCCAAGCCCCATTCCGAGACCCGCGAAAAGGAATGTGACGGTGATCATGACATCCGCCAGGAGGAGAAAAGCAAAACAGACGGCCCCCACCAGGCAGCCGATGAAGATGAGTTTTTTTCTTGTTCCCCGGTCGGCCTGGCGGCCAAAGTAGATATTAAAAAGAGCTGTGCTGCCACCATAAACCAGGTAGATTATCCCCACATCCGTAGCATTAAAGCCCAGACCGGCTGCGAAACCGGGCAGCATGGTGAAGTTGAAGCCGCCCACAACGCCCGCCCAGAGGACGACGCAGGAACAGGCCAGGAATGTGAGCCGATAGCCGGGAGCAATGAGCTTTTCATTTCCCCGCGAAGGAAGAGCCCCCATCATTACACTGATCTTCTCAGGCTCTTTAACCCGGAAATAGACAACAAGAAACGAAGTTGCTCCCAGAAGAGCCCACAGATAAAATGGAGCATTCAGGCCGAGAAAATCGTAGAGCACTCCACCGATGAGAGGGCCTAAGGCTAAAGCGGAGAAGAACGCGGCGTTGTACCGGCCCATGGCCGCACCTCTGTTTTTCGCTTCAGCCTTATCGATAATCAGTGCCATGGCAATAGGCCAGACGGCTGATGCCCCAAGTCCCCCCAAAGATCTGATGAACAGGAGGGAATTGACGCTCTTCGCATAGATGTAAAAGAGCGGAAGAAAGGAAAATGTGGCCAGGCCCAGCAGCAAGATCCTCTTTCGCCCCATCTGATCAGATAGTCGTCCAATAGGTATCTGGGTGAGAAGCTGCACCGCTCCGTAGATGGAGACAATAAATCCGAGCATGGTATAAGATGCGCCCAGATCCATGACATAGCGAGGAAAGAACGGCGCAACCAGGGAGAATCCCAGGACGGCGACGAAAACGGCCAGATAAAGTGGCAAAAGCGTGCCGGTATCTTTGAGCGTGGGCATTAATCTCTAGAACTTCAACTCCATGCCAAGTATCGTCTGAGTGTAAGTCACTCCATTGATCTCTCTTACGCTTAGCACTGCCCGGTTCAGGTCGGATATGCCCTCCACATCAGCTATGGCGATGAAGTCTCGCTCTCCGTAGACCGGTACAACCTCTCGAATACCTTTGATGCCTTCCAGGCAATCGTGGACCGCCTTTTCCGTTCCCGGCTCAACGTTTATCATTATGAAGCCTTTCAAGATCCATCCCCCAAAAATTATGCTTTAAGATGCAAAGCATTTATTCGCTTTTTGATAATATCACACTTTCCCCTGAAGATCTCTCTGAAGGGCTCTCTGATGGGCGATCTCCGGAGGGGCCCTCTCCTGAGGAACGGGAATGCCTCTTTGCTCCATCAGACTCTTTACCATCTCGATCTCATCTTCTAAGCGCTTCAAAGGCATTGCCTCCCGAGCCAGGAAAAGGCAACTCAATGCTTCTTCCAACCGCCCTAATGCCGTCAGTACTGCTGCCGTGGATTCCATGTCAAATGCATCGCCTCCTTTCTGGAGAACGCAGTCGTAAACTACAAGCGCCTCTTCCAGCCTCTTTTGATTTCTCAGCAAAAAGCCCTTGTTCCTCAGAGCATCCAGATTTTCGGGGTCGAGAGCCAGGCATCGATCGTAGCTTTGCATGGCTCCTTCCAAGCGGCCAAGGCCAAAGAGGGCCACGCCTTGGTTATTCCAGACTTCCGGTATTTCCTGGTCCATAGCCAGCACTCGCTCGAAGATCTCTAAAGCCTCCTCAAACTTATTCTGCTTGACCTTGTCCATGCCTCTGTTCAGCAGCACCTTTTCTTTGCTGTTCATAGCCGCCTCACATATATCCCTGGATAGCTGCCGACTCGCTACCCTTCTCAGCAATGACTGGACCCAAAGGTACCGATCCCGGCCTCTTTATCTCTCCAAAGACCTTCTCGTAGTCCTTGATGTGCTCTACCAGCCAGTTGGCCAGTTCCTTGGCCGCCAGGGGTGAGAGAATGATCTCCGTATCGATCTTTCTCTCCATGACCGTCATACTCTTGCCGTCCTCGACCAGCGTCTTTGGCGAGTCGTTGTAAAAAGCAATGCGAAAGTCGTAGGGGCTGTGGCCTCCGATCGCGCCTATGGCATAGACCTGCTTGAAATCGGAACTTTTTGAGATCTCCACTTTAACTTCCATGCATGCGG
>JALNZQ010000110.1 GCA_023229165.1 Methanothrix sp. | reverse complement strand
TCTTTATCCATAAGCCCGCGGGCTACAGCGCCCACGGAGCCGATGACAAGCACCCCCTTGGGGCAGATCTGGACGCATGATCCACAGCCGATGCACTTCTCGGGCAGATAGACATGCTGCCTGTCATCTCGGGATTCCAGCAATACCTCTCTCATCAGACACCCTGCCTCGGTTGGTATGGGTGGAGATGGCATAAAGAGGTTTTGCATGAATGCTTATGATTATGCAACAAAGATGCTCGATAAAGACTTTTTAAGCCGAAAAGTAATATCCCTTTATCGTGTTCTTGCTTGGAGAATACTACGAGGACGAGGCCAGGGATATCGCCGACCGTCTCAAGGAAGTGGGGATGAAGGTGGACATCAGAACCTTCACGGCCAGCCGACTGGAACTCCTGCATTACATGGAGGGCCGCATGAGTGTGCTGAAAGGGAAACTGGAGGAAAAGGACTATGCAAGGTACGAGCGATACATAATCGCCATGCGTTTGGTTCTGGCGGAAGGGGCTGGCCCCGATGACTTCGGCGAGAGGTTTCATCGAGAGCTTGACCCGCAGATAAACGAAAAGCGAAATCGGTTCGCTGAGATATTGAAAGCAGATATGCCAGAGGAAGAGCGAGAGGCGAAAATGAACGCCTCTGCGGACATAAAGGCGGATCTTCTGGACATGTACTATGCTGAGTCCTTCGTCGATACCGTTTTAGACAGAAATGATATCGAGATCGGGGAAGATGTGGGCAGCAAACTCGATGATCCTATCCTGCGCGTCATTGATGATGAGGCGGACGAGGAGAATGAGATGGAAGAGAACGAGCTGGCCAGGACGACCACGGTCTTCACGGTTGAGCCGAGAGCCCAGGTTTTTGTTGATGAATTCTATGCCGTCCTGGCTGAGGAGCTGGATGATGAGTTTGAAGACGAATATGAACGGGAGTATATGCGCCTTGTCTTTTTGGGAAAGCTAATCTCCGACCTGAAAGAGCCGTCACCGGGAAAAGTGGACAGTGAAGCTTTCCGGGAGAGATGCGAATTTGAGATGGAGAAGAAAGGAGATCTGTTGAAGATAGATGGCAGCAGAGCGGCGGGGGAGCTGGCCAGATCGCTGGAGAAGAACGGGATAATCAAGGTAAAGGGCGATAGCATCAAGTGGAAGCGGTAAGGGGAGACCTGGTTGAGATGTTGCCTTTCTGGATAAGGTTAAAAGCCTTGAAGGATGTGTTGGCGTATCCGCCCGTGACATATCTACACGAATGGAGAGGAATGTCCTGGTTTCCCAGATTGAGAGAGGCCTATAGAGATGCAGGTAGGAGCGCGGGTCTTCTTGAAGCCCGTGCGCGCGCGGACGGAGGGGCGGGCACCTGCGGACATACGTGATGAGTTATTGCCTAAGCTTCTATCAGGCGAAGTTCGAACTAAAGTTGCAGAAGAACGATTATGACAGGAAATAGACGCATCCGGCGTATTGGCTCAATAAAAACAGAACTTATTAAAAAATCCCGTGAATCAGCCTTGGCTGCCGTCCAAATATTTAATAATCCCAACATAATGTTTAAATCAGAAACATATATAGTTTTAATAATTATAGCTTGGACATATCTACTACATGCGTATTATCGTAATAATAAAATTGATTACAGGTATTTCGAAGAGAAAAACGGTCGCAAGAAATACGACAAAACAAAACGAGGAGCCACTAAATATTGGGAACTTGAGAGATGCCTAAATGAGGATAAGTGCCCTGTTGACAAAGATACGGCTAATAATCTGAGGTTTTTAATCGGTCTCCGCCACGAGATAGAACATCAGATGACAACACAAATTGATGATTATCTTAGTGCAAGATTTCAAGCATGCTGTCTAAATTATAATCAATATATTAAACAATTTTTTGGTGATCTGTACGGTGTCGATAGGCATCTATCGTTTAGTCTGCAATTTTCGTCGATATCTGACGAACAACTCTCTCTCTTGTCCGATCGAAATGATTTGCCGGCTCATATCCAGAGGTATATAGACGGTTTTGATGGTCAATTAACCGAGCAAGAGTATAATAGTCCTAAATATGCATACAGGGTACTCTTTGTTGCAAAAACAGCAAATACAAAAGGACAAGCAGATCGAGTTATTGAATTTGTAAGAGCTGATTCTCCTCTAGCCGAGAGTGTAAATGCACAATATATTATTACCAAGGAGACTGAAAAGCCCAAATATTTGGCAAAGCAAATTAAAAAATTAATGAACGATGAAGGATTTAAAAAATTTAATTTACACCACCATACGCAATTGTGGAAGAATGAAGACGCAAAGAACCCAGGCAAAGGGTATGGTGTTGTGGTAGCAAATACGTGGTATTGGTATGAGAGATGGGTAAATTTTGTCAGAACGCACTGTAATCAAAATAAAGATCATTATCAATAAGATACTAATGGAGACCCGTCATTGACCCTCACAGAATCCGATATAGAAGAAGCCGCACTCTCCAGGCTCGCCTCCCTCGGCTACACTGTCACCTCCGGCCCCGACATCACCTCCGGAAAGCCCGCCACCTTCTACCTCGGGCCACTGCCAAAGGTTATTTCCTGTGAGATTATGATAAATAATGTGAAGAATTCGTCGGAGATCAAAAAATGACTGAAGGCGACCGCGCCAGGCAATCGGTTCCAAGAATCGAGTATTTGAAAATAAAGAACTACAGAGCCCTTCGTAACCTTGAGCTGAGAGGCATCACCCCGTTAACGGTCTTCCTTGGACCAAACGGCAGCGGAAAATCGACCATCTTCGATGTATTTGCCTTCCTATCGGAATGCTTCTCAGTGGGCCTTAGAAAAGCACTTGATAAACGGGGTCGGTTCAAGGAGCTTCGCACTCGAGGCTCCAGCGGTCCCATTGAGATCGAGCTGAAATATCGCGAGAGAAGCGACATGCCTCTCATCACGTATCATCTTTCCCTTGACGAAGGCATCACAGGTCCGTATGTTGCTGAGGAATGGCTTTCCTGGAGGAGAGGTCAACAGGGAAAACCATTCAAGTTTCTCGATTTTAAAAATGGTGAGGGACAGGTGATTGCCGGAGAAAAACCGGTCGAAATGGCCGACAGGATCCATGAGATGCTGACGTCTTCTGATGTGCTTGCTGTGAATGCCCTTGGTCAGCTTGCCAAAAATCCCAGAGTTAGTGCTTTGCGCCAGTTCATAACCGGATGGTATCTTTCATATCTAACCGCAGATAGCACGCGTGGGTTCTCTGAAGCAGGTCCTCAAGAGCGGCTATCGGCAAACGGCGATAACCTGCCTAATGTTATTCAATATCTAAAAGAACAGCATGAGGACCGTCTGAATAAGATTTTAGATATACTATCACATCGTGTTCCAAGATTGGAAAGAGTTGACTCTGAATTCATGCCTGACGGTCGGCTTCTTTTGCAGATTAAAGATGCTCCCTTTGAGCAGCCGATACTGGCAAAATTCGCATCTGATGGCACCCTTAAGATGCTGGCCTATCTTACGCTGCTCTATGATCCACAGCCGGCTCAGCTCATTGGAATCGAGGAGCCGGAAAACCAGCTTCATCCCAGGCTCTTGCCGGAACTCGCAGAAGAATGCAGACAGGCTACAGCTCGAACCCAGCTTATGGTCACTACTCATTCGCCTTTCTTTGTAAATGGCCTGAGGCCGGAGGAGCTTTGGGTACTCTACAGAGACGAACAGGGTTACACACAGGCACGGCGTGCAGCGGATATGCAAGGCATTAAAGAGTTCATGGATGAAGGCTCACAGCTCGGTTACCTCTGGATGGAAGGTTACTTTGAGGTAGGCGATCCATTGACTGCGTCAGGTGGTCCTAAACGCCCGTCATTAAGCCAGGCTGCAAGGCTCCATGCGGAGTAATGATCCATGCATATTGTATTTTTAGTAGAAGAGCTATCTGCAGAATCCGCCCTGCTCAATCTTGTGCCGAAGATTCTCGGTACGAGCGCGTCTTTCGAGATTCACCCATATCAGTGCAAAGACGATCTTCTCTTAAAATTACCACGTATCCTGCGAGGCTACGCCAAATGGCTGCCAGACAACTGGAGAATTGTGGTCCTTGTTGACGAAGATCGATCCGAGTGCGATGCTCTTAAGGAAAGAATGGAGCAGGCAGCAGATGATGCAAGGCTTATTACTCGAACTATGGCAGGCAGCTTAAACAGCCATGCAAGGTTTCAGGTCTTGAACAGAATTGCCATTGAAGAGCTTGAGGCATGGTTTTTCGGGGATGTTCTGGCGCTCAATCAGGCTTATCCTAAGGTTCCTAAGACGCTTGGAGGCAGATCAAGATACCAAGATCCAGATTCAATAACAGGAGGGACCTGGGAGTCAATGGAGCGTGAGCTAAAAAAGGCTGGATATTTTAGGGGCGGTCTGCGCAAAATAGAGGCTGCAAAGACGATTTCAGCATTCATGGAACCGGAAAGAAATAAATCAAAAAGCTTTCAGGTATTTAGAGATGGCCTGCAAGAAATGGTTCGACGTGGAATATAGCTGAATTTATATAGTTTTCGGCATGAAACGGTTTGGATGGGTGAGGATTAGTTTACTCCTCACGCCATCGCTTCTATCCGGCAGGCTGCCATCTTGTACTCCGGGATCTTGGCCACTGGATCGAGGGCATCGGAGGTGATGATGTTCGTCCCCTGCCAGTGGAAGGGCATGAAGGCCATACCCGGCTTTACCTTCTCAGTCACGCGGGCCCGGGCCTGGGTCTCTCCACGAAGCGTTTTCACCTTAACCATATCTCCGTGGTGCACCTTCAGCTCTGCAGCATCCTTTGGATTGATGTCAACGTATAGCTCAAAGTCCCTCTCCAGGAGTGAAGGACAGCGGCGCGTCATGGAGCCGCTGTTGTAGTGAACCACTATCCTGCCGGTGCTGAGCAGCATGGGATACTCCGAGCAGGTCTGCTCGCCGGCTGGCCTGTTCTCCACGCTGGCGATCCTTGCCTTTCCATTGGGAGTAGAGAACCTCTCCCTGTGCAAAATGTCCGTTCCGGGATGGCCCTCATCCGGACAGGGCCAGCGCAGGCCACCCACCTTGGATATCCTCTCACGGGTCATGCCCCCGTACTGCGGCACAGTCCGGTTGATCTCCTCCAGCACATCTGCGGCGCTGCCGCCCTTGAGATCAAGTCCCATCCTTTTCCCGATCTCATTGATGATCCAAAGCCCTTCCTTAGCTTCGCCTGCCGGGGCAACAGCCCGATCGATCCACTGCACCCTCCTCTCCATGGATGTGTAGCTGCCGTCCTTCTCTGCCCAGGCGGCAGCAGGCAGGACGAGATCAGCCATCCTGGCCGTGGCTGTCATGAAGATCTCCTGCACCACCAGAAAGTCCAGGCTCTCCAGCGCAGCTTTTGTCTTATTGATATTGGCATCGCAGACGATGGGATCTTCTCCAATGATGTACAGGGCTTTTATGCTGCCTTGCAGCGCGGCATCAGTCATCTCCGTAGATGTCAGCCCAGGCCCCAGTGGCAGATCTTTTGCATTCCAGGCCGCCTTGAAAAATTCTACAGATTTCGGGTCCGAGGCTCTCCTGTATCCGGGATATAACTCTGCCATGCCGCCCATATCGCAATTTCCCTGGACGTTGTTCTGTCCGCGCATGGGCCACACTCCTGCGCCAGGTCTGCCTATCTGGCCGCAGATCAGCGCTAAGGTGGCACAGGCCTTCACATTGTCTGTGCCGCAGACATGTTGAGTAATGCCCATGGAGTAAAGCAGAGAGGATGCACAGGAGCGTGCATAGGCGCGCGCCGCCTGGACGATCTGCCCTGCCGGCACCCCCGTCAGCTCTGCCGCTTTCTCCGGGGAATAGTCTCTGAGGTTGGCCTGGAGCTCTGCAAAGCCCTCCGTTCTCTCTTCAATGAACTTTTTGTCTGCCAGGCCCTCATCAACTATCACCTTCATCATGCCTCTTAGCAGATCTATGTCGCTGCCTGGATTGATGCGAAGGTGCAGATCCGCCATCCAGGAAGTGGAGGTGATGCGGGGATCTGCTACGATCACCATTGCCCCGTTGTCTTTGGCCTTTTGCGCCCAGCGGGAGACGATGGGGTGAGCCTCGGTGAAGTTTGTGCCTATGGCAAAGATGCACTTGGAGTTTTGCAGGTCGATGAGATTGTTGGTCATAGCTCCCGTTCCCAGGACTGCACCAAGACCTACTACAGTCGGCGAATGGCAGAGGCGGGCGCAGTTGTCCACATGGGGCGAGCCCAGGAGGCGGGAGAGCTTTTGCATGAGATAGTTCTCTTCATTATTGCAGCGGGATGAGGCCAAAAAGCCCAGAGATTTAGGGCCGTGCTTCTTGATATTGCGGGCAAGGCCATAGGCTGCCAGATCCAGGGCCTCCTCCCAGGAGATCCTCACAAATTCTTCGCCGACCTTCTTCATGGGGTACTTGAGCCTCTCCTCATGATTCAAGACCTCAAGGACGGCATTGCCCTTGGGGCAGAGGGCACCCTCACAGGCGGGGTGATCGGTCATATACTCAATGCCAATGGCTTTGTCCTTCTCTACTACCAGGTACATACCGCAACCCACTGCACAGTAGGGGCAAAGAGACGGCACTAATTTCGTAGACATTTTAAATCCTCCGAAAGCAAGCGGAAAGTCTTCGGGCAGAGAGAAAGATGATCGGGGCTTTGTAGCTGACGCTTTGCGCCAAATGTTATCATAAGCATATCATCCCTGCCAGCATACTCATTCCGCCGGATCTTTAAAAACGTTTGCATTCTAGAAGATTGCCTGCCAAACCGCTTGCTGCGGGCGAGATTGATCTGAAGGCGATTATTATAGATTCAAGCTCCCGCCATCACCTCATCCAGATCGCCTTCCCGTGAAGCTTACCTCATATCTTTTCACAATACCTCGGCACAATTCCGATATTCTCCCCCATCTTCTCAAATAGTTCCTTATAACCCCCTACCCACTGATATCTTGGAGGTGAGGCCAAGACCTGCAGACACGAGCAAGCACTCCTTTCAAGAGCTTATTCCTCTAAGTTGGGGAACTCCACCCCAACTCTCCAACACTGAGGCGGGCCGGTCTTAGAGTTACCAGCTCATAAGTAATAAATATAAAATATTGAATAAATTTAGGAGAAAAATGAAGCAAATAGCCATCTGCGGCAGAGGCGGCTTTGGCGGCATAAGATTCGTTGAGTCCGGCGCGGACCCGAGCCGAGCGTGGGATGCGCAGGCCGCGGCATCATCATCACTGTTGGACTTCTGGAGAACCGGAACGTTTAGAAGGAGGACAGGGACTTGTGACTTCAAGCAAGCGCAATGTTTAATAGGTTTTACATAAATGATTGCATATAGGATAAAAGTAAGCATCTATGATTACACCGTCCCGGATATAACCTACAATATGATAAGCGATAATCCCGGAGGGAGAATACCAATGATCAATAAACATGTATTTGTAGCCTTGATTGCAGTCCTGGTTTTGGCCTCGTCTGCAGGATTGGCTGAAGAGCCAAAAGAGCTCACCGTCTTTGCAGCAGCTTCGCTAACCGGCGCTTTTGGCGAGATTGGACAGACGTATGAGAATGAAACAGGCATCAATGTAGTCATCAACTTCGACGGATCGCAGGCGCTTCGCACCCAGATCGAGAACGGAGCTTACGCCGATGTCTTCGCATCTGCCAACAAAAAGCAGATGAATGCCGTAAAGAGCAGCGAGCTGATGAACAACAGCAGCATCGTCATCTTCACAAAAAACAAGCTCTCACTCATCATTCCTAAAGATAACCCTGCCAAGATCAGCAACCTTTCAGACCTCGCCAAGCCCGGCCTCAAGATCGTCATGGGAACGAAGGATGTTCCGGTGGGCGACTATGCTCTGCAGATCATAAGCAAACTGGGCAACGATTCCTCATATGGTCCGGACTATAAGACAAAGGTGCTGGCCAATGTCATATCTCAAGAAACCAATGTCAATTACGTGGTGACCAAAGTTGCTTTGGGAGAGGCGGATGTCGGATTTGCATATGTCTCCGATGTCACAGAGGAGATGGCCGCCAAGGTAGATAAGATAGACATCCCGGATGAATACAATATTATCGCCGAGTACCCCGTGGGAATATTGCTGGCATCCAAGAATCCGACTGAGAGTCAGGAGTTCATTAATCTGGTAATGTCGGATGAGGGAAAAGCCATCCTTGAAAAATACGGCTTTGCTCCAGTGGAAAGCGAGACTGTTAAATCCGAAGGAACTTCTACAGCTCCAGCAGCAAAAGCTGCAGCTTAACCGCAAGGTACTTCTTTTAGGCCGGGGAAAAAAGACCCCCGGCGTCAACCATTTGCCAAGAATTGCAGACAATGGAGTG
>JALNZQ010000109.1 GCA_023229165.1 Methanothrix sp. | reverse complement strand
GGCAAAGGACATGTCCATGACCTCAGGAGGATGGCCGTAGGCGGCAGCCAGATTGATCAGCCGGCCTTCCGCGAGCAGGTAGAGCCGACGCCCATCGGGGAGTTTGTACTCGGTGACATTGCTTTGCACCTCCGCTTTTCCCGCGGCCATCTCCTCGAGAGCTGGGATGTCGATCTCCACATTGAAGTGGCCGCTGTTGGCGAGGACTGCCTGGTCCTTCATCTGGGAGAAGTGCTCCTTTCGAACCACGTTTATGTCGCCGGTGAGCGTGACAAACAGATCTCCCAGTGGGGCGGCCTTGTGCATGGGCAAGACTCTGTAGCCGTCCATGGCTGCCTCCAGGGCTTTTCTCGGCTCGACCTCAACTACAATTACATTTGCTCCCAGGCCGCGGGCGCGCATGGCAAATCCCCGGCCGCACCAGCCGTAGCCGGCCACAACCACGGTCTTTCCCGCGAAGAGGAAGTTGGTGGCCTGCATGATGCCGTGCAGAGTGCTCTGGCCGGTGCCGTAACGGTTGTCGAACATCATCTTGGTCTCAGCGTCGTTGACGGCGACGACCGGATAGAGCAGTGCCTTGTCCTCGGCCATGGCCCGCAGGCGCACGACACCGGTAGTGGTCTCCTCGCAACCGCCGAACATCTGCGCGGCCAGCTGTGGCTGCTCCTTGTGAATGATGGCGATAGTATCGGCTCCGTCATCCAGACTGACGTTGGGCTTAAGCTCCAGGGCTTTCTTGATGCAGTCGTAGTACTCCTGCTCGTTCTCGCCCCGGAAGGCGTAGACATGCAGGCCCCGCGCCGCTAAGGCCGCAGCCACTTCATCCTGCGTGGACAGCGGATTGGAGCCTGTGACAGCCACCTCGGCCCCACCGGCCACAAGAGTGGTGATGAGGTTGGCCGTCTCTACTGTGACATGCAGACAGGCCACGATGCGCGCGCCCTTCAGCGGCTTTTCCTTCTCAAACTCCTGCTTGATCTGCTCCAGAACGGGCATGTGCCTGCGGGCCCATTCGATGCGCTTTTCTCCTGCCTCGGCGAGGCTTGGATCCTTGACTACGCTTTTATGCAAAATAAATCACCCTGAAATTTATTTAGTTAGCCTGACGGAAGAAACCATTTTCAGATATTTAAACCAACCCAACCAGGGATTTCAGATGGTTGCCTTAGGTTGAACTATTCGGAATTGCCGAATAGTTGTTCTGTTGCGTCCTGTGGTGGTACGACAATAAAATCATTTTCCGGCTACACTCATGTTTGCCCCACCCAGCACCCGCCATTCTCTCCAAGCTCCTTCTTCCAGAGGGGCGCTCTTTTTTTCAGTTCCTCAATTATGTATCTGCAACCAGAAAAAGCCTCATCCCTATGTGCCGCCGAGCAGACGATGGCCAAGATGCTCTCGCCAACAGCAAGCGAGCCTGTGCGGTGCACGACCTCCGCCTCGATGAGGTGAAAGCGGCTCATGGCTTCCTCCCGGATGGCTTCCAGCTCCGCCTGGGCAGCCTCCCGAAATGCCTCCACCTCCATCCTCTCGATGCCGTCATCCCGGACGGTGCCAAGGAACGTTACCATAGCTCCTGCATCCCTGCTCCTCGCCCTTTTTATCATCTCGTCCAGGGAGATCTCCTTCTCTGTGATCTCGATCAAAGGGCTCTAGCCTCCGGCCAGGGGTGGAAAGATGGCCAGCTCGTCTCCATCTTGAAGCGGTCTGGAAAGGTCTCGGGTGGGATCGATCCTCTTTCGGTTGACCATGAGCAGAACATAATCGCGAAGAGCGCCGGTGTCATCAAATGCCGCCTCTTTAAACGCCGGCCTGGCAGCAGCGAGCTCTTCCAGCAGATCTTTTACCGTTGCACTTTCTAACAGGCGCATCTCCCGCTCTTTTCCAAGAATCTCCCGGAAGCTTGCAAACGCCAGAACCATAATCCGCATACTTCAACCACACTTATTTCTTATACATCTCACTAAAGCTGGCAGGAGCCGGTCCGGAATCGGCCTTATCCTTCACGCGGCCCATCTTCAAGGACTTCTTGATCTTTTCGCTCTCATTTTTCCGCAGCCTGGAGATCTCTTCCTCTGAGTCGATTCCCATGACAAAGGTGCCGTGACAGGGCTTGACGTAGGTGAAAAGCATCTCAGTTCCTCGCACGCCCATGGCCACAGGCGGCACGCCGATGATGTAGTAGTCCTTGAAGATCTTGTAGCCGGGATCGACGTAGTAGACCTCATCTGAGTTCTTCTCGATGTACTCACGCGCTTCCTTAAAGGTGGTGCGTTCCAGGTGCAGCTTGTACTTCATCTGCTCGACACAGCTCATATAGCCACCTTATCGATCTTGTTTTTAAGGGGATTGGGATTATGAGTGGCCTTGGCCACGATCTTCTCGGCAGGATAGTCGATGCTCTCCCCCAGAGCCTCGGCATTCTTGCCGAATACCACCGCAAAAAGCCTGGCCTTGGAGATGGCACTGAATGTTGCCCCGTAGGTCATACCTGCATCGCTGTGCATGAAGGCGAAACATACGTCGAAGTCGACCTTCTTTTCCACAACGTCTCCAATCAGCTCGTCCAGGTCGACCATTTTTTGTACATAGTAGCTCTCCGGGTCGGCGACCTTGAGCAGCTTGACGGCCGCATCAGTGCCGGCTACGGTCACATCCCAGCCGGATTTCTTCAGCTTATGGGTGAGATAGATTACCATGCTCATCTGCACCGGCACTTCCGGACAGCCCATCACCAACAACGCTCTTTTGCCTTCGCTCATGTCTTCCATCTCTTGGCTATGAATTCCAAATTATGATTATGATTAAGCGCAATATTACAATTATTCCTATTAATACTCGACATCAATGCACACGATCCGAGCACTCCCGGCAGGCAGTATTGCGCTCACAGGCCATCTCGTCCAGGCAGCCGTTCAGACCATCCCAGAACAGGAGACGGTTCTCCAAAAGCTTCCCTGTGCCGGTAACATACTTCACGGCCTCCGTCACCTGAATGGAGCCGATCACACCGCAGGTGCTGCCCAAAGCCGGGAAGGTTGTCGCAGGAGGGGCTCGCGGGAATATGCAGCGCAGGCAGGCCGTTTTTCCGGGAATTATGGTGGTAGCCTGGCCCTGGTAGCCGCTGATAGCCCCGTGAAAGAGGGGGATCTTTCTTTGCAAAGCAGCCCGGTTCAAGAGGTATCGAACCGGAAAGTTGTCCATGGCATCCATGATCAGGTTGGAGCCTTGCAGTAGCTGATCGATATTGTCCTCGGAGATAGTCTCCACCAGCGCCTCAACCTCTATCTCGGGGTTGATGCCGGTTAAGGTCTCATAAGCCGACTGTGCCTTGGCCCGGCCCACGTCGGCATTGGCATGAAGTATCTGGCGGTTGAGGTTGGATAGCTCGACCACGTCGCAGTCCACGATACGAATTTTGCCGAAGCCCGCTGCTGCCATGTAGAGGGAAATGACGGAACCCAGGCCCCCCGCACCCGCTATGAAGACGCCCGTCCTCTTCAGCTTCTCCTGACCGTCCTCGCCGAAGAGGCGGATCTGGCGAGAGTATCTCTTTTTTTCGGCATCATCCAGCATGATATCCTCGGACTTTATATTCAATTTAACCGCCATGCACAAAGCGCACGATCTTCAGCTCGTCCTCCAAGCCTGCAGTCTCCTCTTCTGAGACGATCCTGCCGTTCTTAGCCACGATGACCTCAACGGGATTTATGCCGAGCTGCTTGAGGATGTCTTCGATGCGGGCGCATTTTTCTGCGATCTCTTTTCTGCTGCCATCCGGCAAGGCGATTTTCATCTTGTCTCCTTCGTGTATCCCTGCACTGATGAAACGGGTCCCGGGGCAGGGCGGCAAATGATATTTGCCTGCACAGGCTTGCTAGGGCGGTCCTGATGCAAAATGCTTATGGTAGCCCAAGGCGAAAGCGCGCCACTGCGACCACGACCGAGGACGTGCTCACGTGTGCGAGAGTGTTTGCCTCCTCCCGGATCGCTTGAGATCAAGGGGGTTCGGACCAATTCACGATTGTGAATGCGCCATTAAACGCGGATTTGATATAAAAAGGTTGGGAAAAAGGATTCTGTTGAATTTTGTGGTGGTGGCCCTGTGAAGCCAATATTGATCGAATGTCTACAATGTCGTACCACCATAAGACGCAACAGAACCTCTCTTCAATAGATTTAAATATCATGTCTTCACTTCTAATTTATTTATGTTAAAAAATGGAAACCTATCAATTGTGCTTGTATTTATTTTTTTATTTAGCTTATGCAGCTTCGTGTATGCTCAAGAGATCCAATCTCAATGCAAGAATGGATGTACCAATCAGACTTCGAATTCGACGATTGGTTCCGCCACTATGCAGACTTCAGACAGCTATTGGGCTCCGTGGGTGACAAAAACCACGACAAATTCTGCGACCATCAACTGGCGGGGGCAAAACGATGGTTCGAGCTTGATAGACTACGCCACATCGAGCTATTTTAACAGGCATCATCACTTTGAAAAAACGATAGCGTCTTCGGTAAAGGTCCCGTATCAACATGTACGGCTTGCCGGCCTTAAACCAAATACGTCGTATACCTACCGGGTAAGACCTTCGGGCAATGAAAACGCATTTGACGACCGCATGTTCCGGACGATGCCCCTTAGAGGTCCGTTTACCTTTGTTGTAATAAGCGACTCGCAGGAAGGTCATAATTATGATGAGATGAAACGGTTCCGGCCCGTAGCCGATGCCGTCGCAAAGGAGAAGGATGTGCTTTTTGTCCTCCACGGGGGAGACTACGCAGGACATGATAGCGAGGGACTATGGGGCAAATTTTTCCAGGCCGGCGATAATATGCTCGCAAAATTTGCCATATTTACCACGATAGGAAACCATGAATATCATAATTCATCAGGGGTGACACCTACTGCAGCGGACCAATACCATTGGGCGTTTGACGTTCCCCTGCACTATTCTTTTGACTGTGCTGGTATCCGGTTTATCGTTCTGGATACACCGGACCCGAATAATGCCAGCGGTGATGATCCACACACTTCCCCGGCTCTCACCCAGAGTCAGGAATCCTGGCTTCGGAAGGAACTGGACAATAATAAGTTAGGAAAATTTGTAATAGAACACCATCCGATCTGGGATCATTACAGTCCCACAATCAATCTGGATCTCGGGCCGTGGGAAGATCTGTATCACACCTATGGAATTAGCGCAAATTTCGCAGGCCATACCCATAATTACCAGAGATTTCAGGTAGGAGGTATCCCCTATTTCATTATCGGCAATGCTGGTGGTAGGTTCTCTGACCTTAACTCTACCGATCCCTATCCGATTTGGTACAGGTTCGGAAAGACTAGAGAGCTTGGGTATCTTAAGGTCACTGTCTATCCAGGAAACAATACTGCGATAGCACGGGAGATTTTCGCTGCCCACGTTAATGAGGACGATGACGACGAGACACCCCAGGTCTATGATCCTCCGGTCGTTGCGGAGACGATGATATTCCCCCTTAAACACAAGTGTTCGTGATCAAGTCCGTTGCAGCGAAACGACCTGCCGGATGCACAGCCCCGCAAGCAGGCAGAAGATTCCCAGGTAGACAAAGACCAGCAGGAAGTTGTCTCCCGTCACATCCAGCAGGTAGCCGGAGAGCGTGGGCCCCAGAGGTCCGGCCACAAAGCCGTAGGCGGCGAAGGTCAGGCCGAAGATGGCCCCGAAGTGCTCCAGGCCGAAGCAGTCCGCCACCAATGGCGCGGATACTGAGAATAGGGTGCCGAAGGAAAAGCCCACCACGCCGGCCAGAAGAACGCAGGCTTCCAGTCTCTCGACCCAGGGGAGAGCAAAGTAGGCAACGCCGGCGGCCAGGAAGGCCAGGCTCATGATCTGATTTCGGCCAAACCGGTCGGAAAGAATGCCGCTGATGAGACGGCTTATTCCGTTGGTCAGATTGAAGGCGGTCAGGATGAGGATGGCCGATGGCAGGGAAAAGCCCAGAAAAAGGCCGTAGCCGGTGGCGAGGAGTGTCATGGAGACGCCCGCCGCTCCGGCAAAGGTCCAGGTTATCCAGAGCAGCCAGAAGCTTCTGGTATGCAGGCTCTCTTTTACAGTTAACGATTTTGCTGATGTTATGATTCTATCCGTCGGTTTTGTCGTCGCTACGCCCCCGGCACGCCGGGCTGTTGCGGCACTCTCCCAGGCATGCGGAGCACGGGCAAAATAGGCCCCTGCCAGGCCGATGGAAAGGGTGAGAAGGGCGAGTGCCAGGTTCATGGCCTCGTACCCCAAGGCAGAGAGCATTTTTGCAAAGAGCGGCGACATGATGGCCGCCGCCAGCCCAAAGACCATGCTCACCGTGCCGGAGACCAGGCCCCTCTTCTGCGGGTAGCACCACTGCACCAGGGTCAGAGACGGGACGTAGACAAAGCAGGAGGCCATGCCGTTGAGGAAAGCCCAGGCGTAGACGGTGTGGATCGAGGTGGCCTTAGAGACAATCAGGGAGGCGATAGCCGTGAGGATGACACCGATAACCATCATGCTCCGCAGGCCCCAGCGCTCCTGCCAGCGGCCCACCAGGAACATGAAAGTGCCCACGGCAGCAAGCATGAAGAAGATGGTCAGACCAGTGGCGGCGCGCCCGACGGAGAACATCTCCTGCCAGACAGAAGCCATGACTCCAGGAAAGCCGAAGGTGAGAGCGCCCGGCCAGAAGATGGCAACGCATGAGCCGAGGACGGCAAGAAGGGCTTTTATGTCTCTGGGCAAGTCAAGTCAATCTCCACGATGCAAGCCAGCACGAGGCATACATTTGGCTTTCGCTTGATCTGCTAACCGCACTCGTTTGGCTTCAATGGGGCCACGGCTTTTCGGCAGTGTGAATTGCTACAAAAAAATTGCGCGTTGCAGAGACCATCAGGTCTTTCCCGGCGGCGTTCCCGCAAGCTTACGTGCGCGTGGGCGGGCACCGCATGGGCATACGCAAGTTCTCATTCAAATGAAAGAGAGTTTGGCTTTCCTTGCTCCGAGAAAAGGGATAAATAATTAGCAATGCATATGATCGTATAATTTTGATCTATTGGATGGGCTCATGGTCGAAGAAACAAAGAACGGTTGCATTTTCTGCGATATAATCGAAGACAAAGCACCTTGCTGCAAGGTCTATGAGGACGAACTCTCTTTAGCCATACTCGATATCAACCCATTCTCAAAAGGGCATTGTCTGGTCATTCCCAAGAGGCATGTGCCATGGTGGCATGAACTCTCCGATGAAGAGAATGCCAGCCTCTTTCGGGTGGCAAAGATCGTGGCAGATAAGATGATGAAGGCCCTGGCACCCGACTTTGTCTGCATGTATGCCCGGGGCAGGAGAATACCACATACCCATATCTTCCTGGTTCCTAACTACAGCGGAGATGTGCTGGACAGATTCTTCAATGCACTTGAATTGTTCCAGGAATCGCCACCCAGGCTTGCGGCTTTGCGAGAGAAAAATTCTAGGGAAGATGTAGCTGAGCTTCTCCGGAAAACGTAATTGAAGCCATCCGCCGCAAAGCCAACTCCAGCAAAGATAACCGCACGCAGCGCTAAAAAAAAACGCTATATTCCCGGCCCTGATACTGCATTTCATCGAAACCGTCTCATTCATTCTAAGAGTTTGGGCAATTCGCCCACCACATTGGGCTCCAGGTAATGCATCTTCCGCAGATCCTGATCGCTCATGCCCGGGAATATTTCCAGCTCACCACTACTAATGGCCTTTTGCGTCTCTTCCACTAGCCGTCTTATATCGGCAGGAACCAGATCGCTGAAGGGCGCCAGCTCCACCGCACCTTCCGCCAGACCGTACCACCAATCCTGCCCAGGATGGTGCGCCCAGGTCCCGTTATGCACATCTTCCGCTATATCGGTCATTATCGGCTCCCAATTCCAAACCGCTCCGGTGAGAAACACATGCGGAAAGAACCGGGCCGTATTCGAGCCGCAGGATATAAAGTACGTTCCGGTCTCCTCTGCAGCCTCGCCGGTGGCGTCGGAATCGGATCCGTGGGTTATGACATCGCACCCTTCCTCTATTAGTCCGAGAGCCAGTTGTTTCTCTTTCTGGGGATCGTACCAACTGCCCACCCACTTCACAATCAGCCTGGCCTGGGGGTTGACGCTGGCCATTCCCCTGGCAAAGGCATTGATGGCCATCACCACCTGCGGATCGGCAATGGGCTCAACAGCGGCGATCTTATTCGTCTTGGTCATGCGACCGGCCACCATTCCCGCCAGATACTCGGCTTGATAAATCCTCTCGTAATAGGTTCCCACGTTGGGAGCCAGCTTCACGCTCCCGCCGCACCACATGAATGTCACATTAGGATATTTTGGGGCTACCTCTTGGATGGCTTCCCCAAAGCTTCCGCTATGGCAGAATATC
>JALNZQ010000108.1 GCA_023229165.1 Methanothrix sp. | reverse complement strand
TCCTTTTGCCTTCGGATCCTGGCGCACTGGCCGGAAAAGAGAAGGCATCGGCAGCACTTGTCGTCAGCATGAAGAAGGCCGAATCGGGGAATGCCTCCCAGCAAAAAGCTGTGGCGATCTCAGAAATCTCCTATTATTTTGAGCTGGCAAAAAACTATAGCAGGAACGGCTCGTATTCTCTGGCTTTAGAGAGCATAAACAAATCTCTTGAGCTTGATCCTCGGGCGGAAGCATGGCTGCTCAAGGGACAGATGCTCTCCCACCTGGGAAGGCTGTCCGAGGCCCTCGATTCGCTGGATCGGGCAATAGAAATCAATCAGTCCTGCCTTCCTGCCCTGGAATTAAAGGGGCGTATCCTGGCCATGACAGGGAAATATAGAATGGCCGGGCTATTCATTGACTCTGCCCTGCGTCTGGACCCGGAGAATATCACCATGTGGAATGAAAAAGCACGGGTGCAAGAGAAGCTACAAAACTATAAAGGCGCCCTGCAAAGCTACGACAAGGCATTAAAGCTGGATGATAATAACACAGAGACTCTGCTAGGCAAAGGCAGTCTATTGCTGGAAAACGCAAAGTACCGAGAGGCTGTGCAATGTTTTTCCCTGGTATTAGAGAAGGAAAAAAGAAATGCTGCGGCCTTGCAGGGCATGGGCGATGCAAAGCTTGCTCTCCAGGAATACGATCCTGCGATAGAGTTCTACGAGGCGGCACTTGTGCACAACTCCAGCGATCTTGCATCAATGCTGGGAAAAGCTGAGGCTCTCTATGCCAGGCAGGACTACAACTCCTCTCTGCAGACATACGATCAGGCCTTGAAGATAAAGCCTGACGATCTTCGGGCATTGCTTGGCAGTGGATACTGCCTTCTGGCGCTGCATGATTATCCCCTTGCTCTGGAAAGCTTTGCCAGTGCTCTGGCCCAGGATTCGAAAAGTGTCGCTGCCCTGCTGGGAAAAGGAGAGGCCCTCTACCAGCAAGGAGAGATGCAAAAGGCCTTGCAGTACTATGATCAGGCTCTTTTCCTGGATCCGGATAATATTGCTGCCTTGCTTGGTAAAGGAGATGTGCTCTTGGAGCAAAAAGATCTCTCCGGAGCACTGTTGGCCTATGGTCGTGTCCTCGATCAGGACCCTGGCAACGTGCGGGCGATGCTGGGCAGGGGTGATGCATTCCTTGGAAATGGCATCCTTGATAAGGCATTGCCGCTGTATGAGAATGTTCTTGAAATCGACCGGCAAAATATTCGGGCATTATTGGGAGAAGCTAAAATTCAGTATGCAATGGCAGACTGCAAATCCGCTTTGCATTCTTACGACCTGGTCCTGGCACTGGATGAAGATAACGCCGCCGCCTGGGCAGGCCGCGGCAACGCAGAGCTCTGCGGCAAGGATGTTGATCTCGCCCGGCAAAGCTACCAGCGAGCTCTTGCCATAGAGCCGCAAAACGCGGCTGCTCTCCTGGGCATGGGTGACGTGCTTTACGAAAAGGGCAACTACAGCGATGCTCTTCACTATTACGAGCAGGCTACTGCATTTGATCCCAGCGGCCATGGCTACCGAGGACAGGGCAATGCTCTCGCTGCCCTGGGAGAGTACAGCAGATCTCTGCCTCTCTTTGACAGATCCCTGAGCCTGATGCCATCTGATGTCGAGGCATTGCTGGGCAAGGGCCTGGCATTGGCAGCTCTCGGCAACAGCTCTCCAGCCTTAAAATGCTTCCAAGAGATCGTATCCGCAAATCCGGGAGACTATGCTGCCTTGTCCAATCTGGGAAGCATGCAGGCCTCGATTGGCCGGTACGATGAGGCTGCCGGGAGCCTGGAAAAGGCACGCCGGGCCGATTCATCCCATGAGGAGGTTTGGTATAATCTGGGCCAGGTGTACTACTCTTTGGGCCGCTACGGCCAATCGGCAGATGCTTTCCGGAATGCGACCCGGCTAAATCCGCAGGATGCAGCTGCCTGGATGCTGATGGGACTGGCGCAAAATCAGAGCGGAAATCTCGATGAGGCTTTGCAGAGCTTTGAGGCCGCTGCCTTGCTGCAGCCGCAAAATATTGATGCCAAATACTGCAAGGGCCTGGTCATGGTGGCTCAAAAACGTTATCAAGAAGCTCTTCGTGCCTTTGAAGAGGTCTTAGAGATCGATCCGGAGAATTCAAACGCCGGGTATGCCATCAATCTAACTCAGGCTCGCCTCAACGCTACAGCCTAGCTCGGGATGCATAAAAAATTGTGAGATCCAGGACATTGCCCCATCAAAGCCTCTTTAACTCCTCAGATCATCTGCATGCCTATGCGCAACTTCATAATAGTCGGCCACAAGGCCACCACCACTCCCAACTTCTCCCTTGAAGACATACCCGGCACCTCAGGCCGCCTGGACATTCTTTGCCGGGCCGTCACGGCTGCTTTCGTCCTCTCTCACGGCATTCGAAAGGACGTTTGCGTCCACCTGATCCTCTTAGGCGGCGAGATTCCCAAGACCATACGGCTCGTGGGCGAGACGCTACGTCACCTCAACCCGGATGAGCGTACTACGGCCGCTCTGCTCAAGAAGGCCCTGGCGCTGCCCGCTGCAGCGGAGTGGGCCATGTCCACCTCCGGCATCTTTGTGCGCACGGGCGGCCTGGCCGAGGTGCTGGCCGATCTAAAAGATGCAAAATTGATTTACCTTAGAGAGGACGGCGCGGATATTCGCAGCCTTGACGCCGGTGGCCTTTCCGGTGACGCGGCCTTCATCCTGGGGGACCATACCGGCATGACGCCAGAAGAGGAGAGCCTGATCGAGCAGGCCGGAGCCAGGGTCGTCTCGCTGGGATCGACAAGCCTGCACGCCGACCACTGCGTTGTTCTCTTAAACTGGCTTTTGGACACCAACGTACTTATGCAGGGATGAGGATAATATTTGTCAGAGGAAATGGGGTGTTTTTGTATGTCTAATTCCAAAAGTCCGTTACTTGCGGTGATATTGAACCTTCTCATCGCGGGACTCGGCCACGTTTATCTGGGTTACACCAAAAGAGGAATAGTTCTGTTCCTATTCTCGGCGCTGATCGCAGTCATCAGCTCGGGACTGGGCTGGATTGTGGGCGTTATCCTCTGCTCATACGATGCATGGCAGCTCGCACAGCATAGGCCGGCTCCCTTCGACTTCCTGGCGAAATATATCGACGAATAGATTTCACGAACAGGAAGATGCCCCTATTCCATCCAGGCCAGAACCTCTCCTGGTGGATCAATTGCAAGCTCTAATAAACCAGAAGCTTGAACGCAAGATATGAAGAGTCATTATGAGTGAAGACAATTTAGAGAATCCTGAGAATCCCAAAGACAACATCCTTGACACGGCCAGGAAGATCATTCGCCTCGGCCCCATCTGCGACAGTTGCCTGGGCCGCCAGTTTGCCATGCTCTCTACCGGCCTTACCAACACCGAGCGCGGTCGCTCCCTCAAGACTGCCCTGGCCATGCAGGCCTCCGCCGACGAGGACGTTGCCCTGCAAGAAGAGCTAGCGCCCTCCTTCCGATCGGCGCGCCTCAAGCTGGGCCGAAAAGACGAGGAGGATGCCCGCTGCACCATCTGCCTGGGCGAGATGGCCCCGGCAAAGCTGGACGCCTGGGCGGACAAAGCGGCCGCTGCCATCGCTGGCCGGGAGATTAAGACACTGGTCGTGGGCACAAAGATGTCCGGCCTTCTTTCCGAGAATGAGGAGCTGCTGCTGGCAGACGGCGGCTCCACCCACGCCGAGCCCTTCAAGTCGGAGCTGAATCGCGAAGTGGGAAAGCGACTTTCCGCCCTGACAGGAAAAACGGTTGATTTGAAGAGCCCGGACGTGGTAGTTCACCTCAATTTGGAAAAAGGCGAGGTGGAGCTGCAGGTCGCGTCCATCTTCATTCGCGGTCGCTACCGAAAGCTCGTGCGCGGCATTCCCCAGACACGCTGGCCCTGTCGCGAGTGTCGCGGTCGCGGCTGCCCGCGCTGCGAGGGCACGGGCAAAATGTACCAGGAGTCAGTGGATGAGCTGATCCGCCCAGCTGTGATGGAAGCGGCCGCCGCCGAAGACACCGTCTTTCACGGCGCAGGTCGCGAGGACATCGACGCCCGCATGATAGGCACCGGCCGCCCCTTCATCGTGGAGGCGGTGCGCCCCCTCGCCAGGACAATCGATCTGGCCAGGCTGCAAGAGGAAATCAACCGTCGCGCCGCAGGCAAAGTAGAGGTCTTGGGCCTCGCCGAGGCATATTCCGCGATGGTGGAGAAGCTTAAAGAGGCCACATTTGAGAAGACCTACACCGCCCTGGTCAGGCTGGGTGCAGAGGTTTCAGAAGAAAAGCTTAAATCTGTCCTGAAGGAATTGGAAGGGTCGATTGATCAGCGTACGCCCACTCGCGTGTCTCACAGAAGAGCAGATAAGGTCAGAGTGAGAAAAGTTCATAGCGCTGATTTATTAGAGGTTACGGGCAATTTGGCCCGCATAAATATTAGAGGCGACAGCGGTCTGTATATCAAGGAGTTGATCTCCGGAGACGGAGGCAGAACCCGCCCGAACCTCGCCGAAATCCTTAGAGTCGACGCGATAGTCGAAGAATTAGATGTAATAGATGTAGGTGGAGAATCAGATGGCACATCATCACGGAATGCGGAAGAAGTCCAGAGATAAGCTGAGCAGGACAGTCAGGGCGAGGGGCAAATCCTCGGTAGTCAGGGCAATTCAGGAGTTCGATACGGGCGCAAAGGTCCATGTGATCATTGATCCAAGCATACACAAGGGCATGCCTCACCCCAGGTTCCACGGAAAGACGGGCGAGGTCGTAGGAAAGAGGGGAAGAGCCTTTGTATTGAAGGTCACAGATGGCAACGCCACCAAGACCTTGATCACATTACCTGAACATCTGACGGCACAAAAATAGATGATTGTCAAGAGCGTATTGCAGGAGGATATCCTGACCATGGCGGAGGTCAGGGAGATCCTAGACCAGATCCGGCTCAAGCGAGCCGATGAAGAGGAACTGGGTTACGAACTGCGCCGGGCCATCAGGCATGCGGAGCTCTTTAGCAAGGGCACGGCAGAAGAAAGCCTGGCAATGGTAGCGGAGCTTATGAAGCTGGAAAAGATGAACAAGGTAATTGCCGTAAAGATCGCAGATGTCAGACCTGTCACGAAGGATGAACTGAGAGCGATTTATGCCAAAGAACGGTTCACTTTAAGCGAAGAAGAGCTCAACAGTATTTTAGAGATCGTATTCAGGGGGTAAAGGCAAATGCCTGAGGGGAGACCGCCGAAGAGAGAAGAGGTAGCTAGGATTCTCGATTACCTCCCCTATGGACGTACTCCTGACTCCAGGAGCTACCAAAAGCAACCTCTTGTCCAGGCCGTGGGAGAAGCAAACTTCGTTCTCATGGAGATGACACCCAAGGAGGGCGTAGTTCCAACGGCCGGAACTCGAGTCTACATCGGCAGCGGTAGTCGTGATGTAATAGACCATGTCAATCGCAGAATCGACTATTCGGAGCTGTCCAACAACGCCAAGCTTGAGCTCACTTACCAGATTGTGAACATAATCCTGGAAAATGAGGGCCGGTTCATTCGCTACTTTAATGAGGCAGGACCCATCACCACGCGCATGCACGCTCTGGAGCTATTGCCCGGGATAGGCAAAAAGCTGATGTGGGCTGTGCTCAATGAGCGCAAGAAAGGGCTTTTCAAGAACTTTGCCGATCTGATGGAGAGGGTGAAGGGGCTGCACAATCCCGAGAAGATCATCTACAAGCGCGTCGAGGACGAGCTGATGGATGACAGGATCAAGTACCGCGTCTTTACCACGGCGCCCCGCACGAGATGAAACTGGGGCAGCATTTTCTTATGGATCGGGCGGCTATTTCCCGCATCGCGAGCTATGCCGATCTCAAGCCGGAGGACCGGGTGCTTGAGATTGGACCAGGTACGGGAAATCTCACAGAGGCGCTGGCCTCTCGCGCCGGCCATGTTTATGCGGTGGAGATAGATCCAGATCTAGCCGCGCAGCTTTTCGGCCGATTTTCTAATGTCCAAGTGATAAAGGGCGATGCTCTGAGGGTAGAGCTTCCTCCTTACAATAAGATCGTCTCTAACCTTCCGTACCAGATCTCGTCTAAGATCACCTACCGTTTGCTCTCCCGTCCTTTTGAGACGGCAGTTTTGATGTACCAGTGGGAATTCGCCGAGCGTTTGGCGGCAGCCGCGGGCAGCGAAGAGTACGGCCGTCTGGCCATGGTAGTGGGCTTCTTCTGCCGTATCGAGATTCTAGAGAAGGTCTCCAAGGTGGCCTTCCGACCAATGCCCCAGGTTGACTCGGCCATCGTGCGGCTACAGCCCCGACCGGATCGTCCGAAAGTGGACTGTGCAGATTTCATGAGGCTGGTGGAGGGGCTCTTCAACAATAGACGCAAAAAAGTAAAGAAGGGTCTAGCGGCCATGGGAGCAGGCCCGCGAGCAATCGCAGAGCTGGACGCCGACATTTTGGAGAGAAGGCCAGAGGATCTAACGCCGGATGAGGCGGCAAGCCTTGTCGGGTCAATATCCAGGAAATCCGGTCCAAAATAGAATGTAAGCCATAGGGATGGTTGATCTCTCGTGTCCGATCCTAAAACGAGCAAGAATATACTATTATTAGGATTTGTAAGCCTGCTCAACGACATCAGCAGCGAGATCATTCAGCCAGTTCTCCCGCTCTTTATCGCTTCTCTAGGAGGCGGCTCCATGGCCGTCGGTCTCATCGGCGGCATAAGCGACGGCCTGCCCAGCTTGCTTAAGGTCCTGGCAGGATGCTGGTCCGACAGGCTTGGCAAGAGAAAGGCTCTGGTGGTGGCGGGCTATGCCCTTTCCGCGGCAGGCAAGCTCCTTTTGCCCGTAGCCAATACCTGGCAGCAGGTCTTCCTGCTCAAGACACTGGAAAGAAGTGGCAAAGGCGTGCGCTCAGCTCCCAGAGACGCCATGATCTCCGAGTCCACAGACAAAAGCAATAGAGGAAGGGGCTTTGGGCTGCATAGAAGCATGGACTCAACGGGCGCAGTCATCGGTTCTGTACTGGCCTATCTTCTCTGGCAGGGCGGCATGAGCTACAGTTCCATATTCATGGTGGCGGGAGTTTTGTCCGTGTTGGCTCTGCTTCCATTTTACCGCGTAAAGGAGAGCTTTCGGGCTTCGAGCTGCGAGGTCCGACTAAGGCTCTCAGGTCTCTCTCCACAGCTGCAACGCTTCCTTGTCGTTGCCAGTCTTTTCGCTTTAGGCAACTTCAGCTACATGTTCTTCATCCTGCGCGCCCAGGGTCTTTTTTCCGGTGCGGAGGCAGTGGCCGCACCCCTCTTGCTTTACGCACTCTTCAACTTGGTCTACGCCCTACTGGCCATGCCGGTTGGCATCTGGTCGGACCGGGTGGGCAGGAAAAAGGTACTGGCCGCGGGCTATGCCCTATTTGCCATGACGGCCCTGGGATTCGCTGCTGTCACCTCTTTAGCAGGCCTGATAGCGCTCTTTGCCCTCTACGGACTGGTCTACGCGCTGGTGGACGGCTCAGAGAGAGCGCTGGTATCCGACTTGAGCCCGAGCAGTCTGCGGGGCAGCTCTCTGGGACTTTATTACGGGGCCATTGGTGTGGCGGCCATTTTATCCAGCCTCATTGCCGGAGCCCTCTGGGCCTGGTGGGGGGCAGAGGCGACATTCATCTTCGGGGCGGGGGCGGCGGCGCTGGCGGCCATGGCGCTGCTGGGGATGAAAAGGACGAATGTTGTGACAATGAATTAATTCAAATCAGGTCGAGCAAGGACACCATCTCTCCAGGCCAAGGAGATATGCAACTCCTGCTGCTGTGGTGCCGTAGAATACAACCCTGCTTTTGTAGCCGCGGGCGGCATTCATCAGATCGTCAATGGTGCCGTTGGCGAAAGTCGATCCAGTCATCAGGATGAGCGGGCAGCTCTCAAACATCTGCCCGGCCTGCATTCCGTCCAATATTCTCACCTGGCAGCGAACGGCTCCGGCTGCAGACAGGTCCGAGACCATCACCCTTTCCGGACCTAGGGCCTGCACCAGGGCTTCCAGAAGCGCGGGCTGCAGCCCCACCAGCCCCACCCTCTTCACGTCCTGCAATTTTATCCAATCCGACATTGAGGCTTTGCATCTCCCGGGCCCATCATCTCTGCAGTGAACCGTATGCTCGATCTTTCCCAGGTATCTGAGAACGGCATTCATGGTTGCGATCAGCACTGCCCGCTCGAATAGTCCGTCAAGCGGCATCTCCAAGACATCGCCCAAAGAGCCGCGAAACCCTCCGCTGGCAGCAGTGAACGCTTGCCCGACAGCGCCTCTGTAAACAGCCTGCATGAGAACCTCTTTTTCCCGGAAAAGAGGGAAGTCATCCCTGCCCGTATCTCCGATGGCCTCAGAGAC
>JALNZQ010000107.1 GCA_023229165.1 Methanothrix sp. | reverse complement strand
TCTTTACGGCCTGGGGATCGGAAGTGAGCAGATAGTTGGTGGCCTTGGCCACCCCTTGCAGCAATAAATCGCGCCTGTGCAGCGTCTCCTCTGCCTCTCGTCGCTGGATGATCTTCCACATGCCGCTCATGAGCAGTGTGAGCTGGCGCACATCGGAGTCATCGTACTCCACCTCCTTGTTGCCGAGACCCGCCACAATGACTATCTTGCCCTTGTCCATGATGGGCACATTCATGTGGCGGACAATATCGACGTGACCTACGGGAGTGCCTCTTCTCTGAGGGCAGGCGGCATATTCATTGGTTATCACCGCTTTTCTCTGCCGAATAGCCTCACCCCAAAGCCCCGTTTCCTGCAGATGATAGACTACCCTTTTAGGTTCAATATCGCACATCTGCATGGCCTTCTTGGACCAGGAGTGCATAAATAGCGTCTTTTCTTCGTCGTCAACGAAAGCCAGGTAGCCGAGCTTGGAGCCGGTCAGCTTGACCCCAGCCTCCAAGGCGAAGTCGGTGATCTCTTTAATGGATGCCTCATCCATCTGATTTAGCCTCTGCAAAGCCTCCAGCCGGGAATCGTCCAGAAGCAGTGCTTCTTCCGCGCGCTTTCGGTCGGTGATGTTGTAAAAGTTGGCCAATAGATAGATGGGGTTGCCGCAATCGTCTTTGACAAGTGCACATATCATCTCCGCCATGTAAGATTGGCCATCCGACCTCTTTAAAAAAAGCTCCCCCTGCCACTGCCCAACGGAATGAAGGGCAGGTATGACCTCTTCTTGCAGCTTGGCTTTACCTCCAGCATTCGTAAAATCGAATACCGACCGTCCTTTTACCTCCGAGATGTCGCGAAAACCGGAATTTTTCAGAAGGCTGGCGTTTACATACTCAATATTTCCTTTGAGATCCGTAAGCACAATGGCCGTGGGAACTGCAGCTATCGCTTTTGTCATCATCTGGCTCTCTGTTCCAGCTGACGGTACGCAGCGCTCCGGCAAGCAGGCCAACAGCTCTTCGAGGTTATCCTTCAGGCCATTAAGCGACGCCTGCATTTGCCCCGCATTGCCGATACTCTCCTGCATATCCGCTATTTTCCGCAGCATCTGCTCGATCTTCGTTTCAGGATCGCTGCTTGCAAGCTTCTCTTCGCTCAACGGTTATCACTGCCTGCGCGTCTAAACGGATAGACATCGTTACTCTTAATCAATATATTGGGTGACCATAGAGCCTACATTTTTTATGCATCAGGTATGCAAGATGTATAAATGGTTGAGAAGGTCAAATCCGATTGGTTTATTACATTCATTTAATGGCTATTTTTTCTCGTGAAAACCCCGCTGCAACAGCGCGATCAATTCCTCCGTGTTGTACCGGGATATCAGATCCAACAGAAGGTCCGTTTGCATATAGAAGCGTCTAGCTTTGCCAATCCCCACCAATGCCGCCTCTGACACATGCTCACTGGCCTTGAGATCCTCCTCGGTCCGGTTCATAGCGGCAATTATGACCTGCATCTCTTGCCTCATATTGAGTATCATTTCCATCTTGAGAGAATCAGGATCGGTAACAGGAATATAGAAATATCTCTTGTCACCGGGTATGACAACCCTCTTGGCCAGACCCCGCCTTTCCAGCATGCTCATATTGGCGCTAACCGTGGATTTGCTATAGCCGGTCTCTTCCACCAGTTCGTCCATGGAAACAGGCCTGTCCGCCAGAAAAAGTGTGCCACGCAAAACGCCCACCGCATCGCACCAGCCATAGCATTTGGCCACTTTGACGCAGGCATCAACCATGTATCTCTTCAAGATATCCAATTCATCTCGATCCATCAATTTAAAGAAGACCACAAATTTTAAGTACTTTTCGCATGTTCCGGACGTTTGGTAATTTTCGAACGGAACTGAGGTAAACGCGAATGAAAAGCACAGAAAGGCTCGGCCAATGGATCGCAGACAATCCCATCATAATCATGGCAGCCGCACTGCTTCTAACACTCGCCTCCCTGCACTATGCCCAGCAAATCGAGATGCAAGGAATGACCACAGAGAGCATGGTGGGCAAAGAATCACCACTCTACCAGCTTTTCGACCATCTCTATGTGGAGAAGTTTGCCACCGAGTCAATAGCTGTGCTCATTGAAGCGGACGATGTCACAAAACCGGAAATCTTGAGGGCGATGGACAGACTCTCACAAAAGATGCGCATAGCTTCGGATGTACTGGCAGTGACAAGCATCGCCGATATAGTGATAGACACAGAGAAGGGCGAAAGCGGTATCAGAATTATTCCCACCCAGGAGAGGATTGATGAAATTCTCTCTTATCCGACAAATCTTCCTGCAGTAAATGCTATGATGCCCGATAAGAAGCATACCATGCTCTCCATCGAGCTACCGGTTTCTTTGAAGGAAGCACAGCTTAGAGAGATTTACAAAGAGACATCTGGTCAGGTGAAGATGGCAGAATTTCCGCCTGATGTAATCGTTACAGTCACAGGAAAGCCGGCGCTCATGCAATCAATAACCGAGGAGATGGCCAAGAGCAACGGCCCTATTCTAGCCCTGGCTGGCCTGCTCATGATAGTGGCACTGCTGATATCCTTTAACCATGTGAAATGGTCGCTTCTCCCCATTCCCGTCGTCTTCCTGGGCATAATATGGACCTTCGGAGCTATGGGATTTCTGCATATACCCTTTACCATGGTATCCATGTCCGCCTTCCCGGTGCTGATAGGCATCGGCATAGACTACGCCATCCAGTTTCACAACAGGATTGATGAAGAGTTCGTTAAAGGTCGCTCACCCATGCAAGCAGTGATCCAGACGGTGAGCCATGTCTCCATGCCGGTCATGATCGCTCTGATTATAACTGCCATGGGCTTCGTCTCCCTCCTCACATCATCAGTGCCCATGACCAGAGATTTCGGGCTGCTATGCCTTGTGGGACTCTTCCTTTGCTATCTGTCCGCCCTTTTCGTGGGCATCACTTTGCTTTACATTATAGAGAAGAGAGGCTCATCTAAGAGAGCAATGATGAGACAGGAAGCAGCCGTCGATGTGCCCAAAGACACAATGATCGGAAGCATCATTGAGAAGGTCTCGGACATTTGCATTCAAAGATGGCATCTGGTGCTTGCGGCTGCATTATTCCTCTCGTTAGTCGGAATCTATGCAGATACTCAGGTTCAGGTGGATACCGACTTCAAGAATTATGTGCCTCAGGACTTGCCACCGCTCATCGACTTTCGACATATGAGCGATATCTTTGGAGGTACGGATACGGTAGATCTCATAGTTCAGGCCGATGACATTTCCGATCCGAATACTCTGCGATGGATGGATGAGTTTTGCATCTACCTGCAAAATTCCCGCGACCAGGTATATGGTTATGAAAGCGTAGCCGCCCTAGTTAAACGGGCCAATGGGGGCGAGATACCGCAAGACCAAACTGAGATCCGAAGGCTGATAGATGCCCTTCCTGAACAGACGCGAGTCAAGAATCTTGATGGTCATGACACCGCCTTAATCAAATTGAATGTGGGCAAGGAGCTGACCAACCTGGGAGCATCGGGTACCGACCGGCTCATAAAAGAGATCGATAAAGACATCGCCTGGCATCAACCGCCTCCCGGAGTGTCCGTGCGAGAGACTGGCGACTCTGTGGTAATGACCACAGTCATTACCGCCTTGACACAAGGCAGAACGGAGATGACTCTGCTGGGGTTGGTGCTGATATTTATAGTGCTGCTGCTGATCTACCGGGATTTCATAAAAGCGCTGTTGCCGGTACTGCCTATGCTGGTAGTAATAGGCTGGATGGGTGGAGTGATGTACCTGGCAGACATGAAATATACGCCACTCACGGCATGCCTTGGCGCCCTCATTTTAGGTGTAGGATCGGAATACGCAATATTGATGATGGAGCGCTTCTACGAGGAGCTGGCAAGGATCGGAGAACCCCTGGAGGCGCTAAAAATTGCATCAAGGCGCATAGGTTCGGCACTCATTGCATCCGGCCTTACCACCGTGTTTGGATTTGCCGCCCTGATATCCTCGCCCTTCCTGATTACCAATAATTTCGGGACGGTTACAGTATTAGCGATAATATTCGCATTGCTCACGACCTTCACGGTCTTCGTTGTGCTCATGTACCGCATGGAGATTCGGCGTTCTGTGGTGGAAAATGCGAAATACGAGATGAAAAAAGCCCTCAAGCTGATAGCAAGAGGAGGATAAAGCAGAAGAAAACATGAAGCCATGCATCATCTCCTGCTATTACCTTTTTTTAGCACATCTAATTGTTTACAATTAACAATATTTCGGTCAAGCAACATTTTGTTGTCACAGCATTTTCGAAGTCCAAATCAACTGATCCGTCTCACGGATTAATGAATTGTACATATAAATAAAATAATTATAGATAGTATGTTCATCGCACTCACACTGCAGGTAAAAAAACAGCCAAAGGGCTAATGCAGCCTGAAGAACAACAGACAGCTCGACCTTTAACATATTAAGAAGTTATAGATTGTCTACCGGCTTATCTCATCTAGGTCATGGCCATCAGCTCTAGCTTCACCCGGTCTGATTCGCCGGATCCGGACGACGCTTCTGCCATCGTCTGCACCTCACCTTCAGACACATAAGACAGGTAGAGCTTGCGCCTCTTTCCCTGAGTCATCTTGACATGTTTCGGATCGAGTTCATAAGCGCGCTTCATCACGCTTATTACTGTGGTCTTATTTAAGCCCAGCATGTCCACCAACTCGCTGGTTGTGTACCTACCCGGCCTCTCTTCCATGATATCTATGAGAGACCGCGCATGGTTATCCAGGGCCTTTCCATCTCCGGAGCTTGTTTCCTGAACGGGCGCAGGTCGTCCCTGCCGAGCGCGAAGCTGGCTCTTCAGATCAGATACCTCTTTGGAGAGGCGATCAACTTGATCGATCAGCCTGCCTAAGAGCTCTACATCGCTCTGTTTGGAGTCTAGCTCCAGTGATATCTTTTCGATGGCTGAAACCAGCAAAATCATGGCTTGTGCTTCTTTTCTATTCTTCTCAATCTCATCGGCCTTTGTTTTGTATATCTCTAAAAGCTCTTCGAACATTTGTGCGCTACTCCTAGTATCTTCTAGTATGGTCTTATTTCGAAGCAAATTTAAAATGTTAACGAGTAAGGATGTACTATCCAAGTATATATACTTTTCCTAGAATTGTCCGATTGCGCAAATATTTGCCAATCATCAAGTCAATTCACCAGCCACCCGAATTAGAAGAATAACAGAAGAGGAGAAATCCAAATACACACTAATCTAAAAAATAATCTAATAGATATCTACCAATATTTTAGGCAGTTCTCTTATATCCGTAATTATCTTATCGGCAGCATCACGGAGCTTCAAAGTGGGACGAGTGTCCTGCTGCACGGTTAAGATGCCCAGGTCTGCTGCCCTCAAAGCATAAAGGTCGTTTAGACCGTCGCCCACCATTACCACTTGACGGTATTGGTTCTTAAGATCGACGATTATCTCTTTTTTCCGCCTTGGGCCAGAGACAGGATAAACTCGCGACAGATCTATGCCTAATTCTTTGAGATAAGCAAGGCTTCTCATGCTGTCTCCGGAAGCCACATAGACATCTGCCCCTTGATTTTTCAGATCGAGCAGGACATCCTTCAATCCGGGAAAAGGAGAGCCGCCCGTGCTAAGTGCATAAACAACCTCCTGCAAATCAACATCGACAATCATGCCGGCAGTATGATAATTACCGGGACATCTGTTCAATACGGCCCGTTGCACCTCCTGAAGATCACGAATCTTTGCTTGAGAGCCGCCCAGAATGCGTACAGCTTCAGCTTTGGAGATGGGACTGCTGGCACAACTTATCTCCAGTAATTGCTCGCGACCATCGATCAGCGTTCCCAGAGTATCATCGGGCCGACAGGAGAATATGAGAGAGGGGTCCACCTGAGGGACCACCAGGACGCGACCTTTCTTCTCCATAATCAACTTCCAGGTAACCACATTCACCAGAATTGCGCCCTTTTCGATATCCTTGGCCACGCGATACATCCTGAGTATGGTTCCTGCCACATCCATGACCACGGCGAGTTCTTTGCACATCTTGGAGTTGGAGGGTCCTTGGGGTGAGATGAAACTTTTGCCGTGCAGGCTACAATAACTTTTTTAGCTAGAAGATCCTAATAAGCACATAATAACGGGGTAGAACGACGAAGGGTATTGCAGTAGCTTTGTTGCTAATGTTACTCCTATCCCTGGAGCCGGTCTTTGCCACACCGGCGATCACCGAGCAGGTCCAGGACGGGGATTTTTGCAACATGCTGAAGGTAACTGGGACGGGCACTTTTGAGGTGGGCGTTTCGGTTAAGGACAGGCAGCTAGCCCTAGAGTACTCCAATTTAATGTACGGCGACGGCGACCTGGAGATGGACTCAGGAACCGTCGAAGCTCAGAGGGCAGCCAAGCTTCCAGGCATGGAGAACGGCTCAGCTGTGCCGCTCAATCTCTGGGAAAGCAACAAACTCACTTATTCCGGCAAGACCCCGATGGTAGGAACGAAATATATAAACTCCAAAGCATTCTGGGGCGGCATCGGTGCAGAGATCACAGAGACCTTCTCGGTCACAGAGATGGAGAGAGAGGGCAGCAGCTACTTCGCCTCAACCAATCCCGCCTCCTACATAACCGATCCGAAGCAGATCGAAGAGCTGCTAAAGACAAGCCCTGTACACACAGTGGCCATCCAGACCAAAAATTCCTTCAATGGAACCTGGCAGACGGACGCTCGGATGCATAAAATGTTCAGCAAGGACCTCAAGGTGCATGAATCCTTCACGGGCAAGTTCGATGTGCAGAAGATGATCAAGTTCCGGGAAAGTCCCGTGGAAGAGAAGAAACAGTCGGGTTGCGACGACATAGACTGCTAAGGGTCCGCACTTCTGCCCACGGGCCCTTGGCGCGAGGGCAGTCCAATCTCACGAACTATCTCGTCCGGATCTTATCCCTAGCCCTCATATGAACCTCATCTCAAAATAAGTCTTTTATAAACCAGGAACAAGACCAGTCTTTGGTGAATTGGGTTTGATTACCAATATTGATGCCAACGGCAGGATAGAGCTTCCTCTTGCGATCAGATACGGACTGCATTTGCTGCCGGGTGACAAGATCGCCGTGGACCAGCTGGGAGATGGAACCATCATCCTCAAGAAGGTCGAGGAAAGGGAAAACTTAGGGAGAGCGGAAATGTCCAAGATAGGCATAATGCAGGCAGCACATAGCTGAGAGATCCGCCTAAATCAGGGGCAAAAACCCGCCTGACCATGATAAGATATATAATAATCCTTCTGACGCAATGAGCTAAAAAGTGTAGCGGACCCGCCGGGATTCGAACCCGGGCCCGAGGCTCCGGAGGCCTCTATTCTATCCAGACTATACTACGAGTCCATATGAGTAAAATTGTAGAATATATAGGTTAGCGGGCCCTTCTACCCACGGAAGCAGCCCCTAACTAATGATTTAGCTTTCCAGCACAATCTCAATATTTACATTCTTTGGAACCTGGATCCTCATGAGCTGGCGAAGCGCCCTCTCATCAGCATCCAGATCGATGAGCCTCTTGTGCACTCTCATTTCCCAGTGGTCCCAGGTGGCCGTTCCCTCGCCGTCAGGACTCTTCCTGCAGGGTACTACCATCTTTTTAGTGGGCAGCGGAATGGGTCCTGCCATGTGAACGCCTGTTCTCTGAGCAATCCCCTTTACCTGGCTGCAAATATCGTCCAGCATCAGGGGATTAGTGCCGGAAAGTCGAATTCTTGCCTTCTGCATGTTTACACCAAAAAATTGATTTAGCGTGGTACCACGCTGATGCACATGCCGGCCGCGACGGTCGTGCCCATATCTCGAATGGCGAACCTTCCCAGTTGCGGGATCTCCTTCACCGGTTCAATGACCATGGGCTTGGAGGGAGTAACCATGATGATGGCCGCATCTCCAGCCTTGATGAAGGCAGGATTCTCTTCCTTGACCGCACCGGACCTTGGGTCCAGCTTGGCCAGAATAGCAGTGAGGGTGCACGCAATCTGCGCGGTATGGCAGTGGAATACAGGTGTGTATCCTGCCGATATGGCGCTGGGGTGCTGCAACACTACGATCTGGGCCTTGAACTCCTTGGCCACGGTTGGGGGCTTAGCTACCGATCCGCAGACGTCGCCGCGACGAATGTCGTTCTTGGCGACACCGCGCACGTTCCATCCGATGTTGTCTCCGGGGAAGGCCTCTGGGACTTCCTCATGATGCATCTCAATGGACTTGACCTCACCAGAAGCTCCGGCGGGCTCGAAGATGATCTTGTCATTCTTTCTCATTATACCGGTCTCGACGCGGCCCACTGGCACAGTGCCCACACCAGAGATGGTGTAGACATCCTGTACCGGCACGCGCAAAGGCAAG
>JALNZQ010000106.1 GCA_023229165.1 Methanothrix sp. | reverse complement strand
GGTTCCATGAATCGCTTGATACAAAATGGTATTTACAGACGCCAGATACTGCATTCTGGTCTAGACTGCCCGACGGATGTAAGCTGAAAATGTTTCTGGATCGCATGGAGACTGAATTAAATGTTGAAAACAGAATTTAAACATACGGGCCGAGTATATAAAGTCCAAACATTCGGGACTCTACAATCATGGCTTTGATTATGATCGAGTGAGGAAGATTTTTGGAACCCTGTTTTGGCAAAGCCCTATCAATCACCGCACCAATACCTAAGGCGTCAAAGATGCCCGCCACTATGCCTAGATGACTAATCAAGTATGACTGAATATCCATACTCATGCTACTTCCCCTCGGCAAGGCATGACCGCTATTATTAAAAAAAGTTATCGATATTTACGAGAAGAAAATTCTGGAATTATCAACCAAAAGTGCGGAATGTAGGTGCCAGATAAGGCAAAGGCATTGTGGGATAGATTTCCATCAAATCGTTTAGTGATACTTTCGCGATCCATTTTAGGTTTATGGAATCGCCTCAGAAGCAGTATATATGTTCAAAAAAAGGACCTTAGTACCTCTATGCTTGATGGCACTAAGGGTATGTTCATCTCAAAGCACGAAGTTGGGATTGCCCAATAATTTGAGGCTCTTTACTTTATAAGATTTGGTAGCTTTTCCATTTGAATCGAATATAACATCCAATCCCTTTGCTTTTTCATTTGCCCAATAAGCGCTATATCCTTTATACATGTAGTAATAGTATCTGTTAATAAAGCTCCTCACATACGTTGTGCTCCACGACTCAGTGGTTCCACCTCTAACATTTGCCTTGTTCATCGCATCTGCCCAGGTCCCTGATCCTGTCTTTGCGAATGAACTGCATCCATCTACTATGGCCATACCATTGTATTTTTTATATTCGCTCTTTAGTTCAGATGCAGACATTCGATCCCAATTTACGCCATCAGAGGATTTGCTGAGGAATATAATTGTAGGACTAGAGTGCGTAACAATTGTCGAAACCTTGTATTCATCCATTTGTTTTACTTTTCCTTTTGTTACGGCAGAGTCGCTGAAGTAGGAGACCGCATAGCCTTTATTCTTAAGTGAATCCATCACGGAGTCGCGAATCTCGCTTCCACCATTCCATTGGACAAATTCCTCGCGACGGGGATCTAGGATCAATGCCGTTTTGGCGCCAAATCCAGTTGTTGAAATGGTTATGTCATTCTGCGATCGATAGGTATTGCTGTTTGTCGCTCTGGTAGTGACTGATACAGCACCAAACTGAGCATTGCTTGTCTTCTTAGCTGCAAAATCCCCTTCTGCCTTCAAAACATCCGTTTTGATTCGAGTTGATCCTTTCTCCTGATATCCCAATATTTTACTCAGTGCTTTGGTGTTTATTTCAGCAACAGATCCATATAGGTTGGAAACACTTCCTTTTGTCTCAGCAAAACGTGTTCCACTCGATGCATAGAAATTAGGATTCGTTATTTTTCCATTGGTGAGCTTCAAGTTGAAAATGGAGCTATCCCCTTCACGATTCGAAGCGGATGCATAAAGCGCAGAACTCGTTCCGGTTATACTGATTGTTGAAGCTTTAGGAGCGGTATAAGCGGTGGTCTTTGTTGTTGCTGTTAAAACTGAATACCCAGACATTACACCCGTTGCGGAATTAATATTTGCATATGAATAATCTCCTTTGGTATTTTTAGCCACGGAACCGGCCTTAATAGAACTACCAGTGACTGAATTAATACTTTGAGAGGATCCTGCTTGTCCAATAGTAGTATAAGCAGCGTCCTTATAGCCACTTAGAGATCCGCTTAGGAGGGTAGTAGTATCCCACGCCTGATCACCCTTGCTGTTTTTTGACGATGAACCTGCCGTAATTGAGCTACCAGACATTGATTTGGAATTTTGTGAAGTCCCAGCAGATGTTGAGGTGGCTGAAGCATAGCCGCTATATTCACTTAAAGATCCGCTTGGGAGAGTAATGGAACCCCAAGCCTGATCCCCCTCACCATTTGTTGCCGTTGGACCTACTGAAATTGAACTACCAGATGCATAATCAGCGCTTTGATATGCAGTTGCTCCCCCGGTAGATGCGTAAGGATTTGCATAGTAATTGCTGAGGGCTGAAGTGGTATACGGATAGGAATCCCCTACGGTGATGGATGCTCTTGCAATGTCGCCTTTACTATTAGACGCATATCCTCCACCATATATTTTGTAGGCTTTAGATGCACTTAACCACAATTGCGCACCTACGCCTGACGTGGTTTCGTAGGTGTTCCAATCATAAGAATAGCTAGTAACTCCAAGATTCCCCGAAACGCTCCTATCAACATATGCATAGTTGCCATTCGCGTCGTTGATGCTGAGATAATTGTAAGGCAAGCTGCCTGTAGCAGACACATGATTGGATATCGTTCCTTCACCCGCATTTAATTTTATTTTTTGATCTAAAGCATCAATGGTTTGTGCACCATATACCATACCTAGATTAGATCTAACGTCATTGCTTCCTGTCGAAGCTGAGAGCTTCAAACCAGAAGCCAGCGAAACACTAATCAAAACGATAAGTGTTAACAATAAAACTCTTTTTATCATCTTTGATTTATCCCACCTTAAATTTTTCCTTGGATGTTATTTTGCTTACAGTTTATAGATGATAAGCTTTATCATAATCATCGTTGTAAGGCACAATATGAGACTTGGGCCGTTGGCAATGCTATTGATCGTGGTATTCGCACTTAGTTCAAACGTTTGCGGAGTCTACTGGTCGAGTAGCGTTTCAGCCAACTCGTCTCACTGGTCCATCTATCGTCAGAGCAGTAATATTAGTTTTGACCTGTCAAGCTCCGTGAATGGTAACATATCTCCGGTAGACATATCTCCTATAGCATCTCGTGGCAGAATCCTGAGCCCATACCAATCCTACTATGAAGAAGTTTCAGCTAATGACGTACGCCTCCGGCAGAGGACAAGCTCTCTTCAAGGGAGCTACAAATCCGAAGATGAAATAAAGATGCAGTCAGTTGTTTACCCGGACGAAATCGAGATCACAGTTGATAAGCCAGCGGGTACTGATCTATACACAATCGAGTACAAAAATGAGATCTGGCCTGTCTTCATAAAAGCCAGTAGAGCTCTAGCTTATTCCGGCATGCAGATAAATAACCGAGATTTTGAGGGAAATAATGGAGACTTTGTGGGTGCGAACTTCCTGTACAACCATGAGTTATCTAAGGAACAGATGTCTATTATTTGGCTAAAAAGGTTGAATGCCACAGTATTAACTACCAATGATTCCATTCAACTGGCTGAGTTCAAGCCTACGAAATATTTAGGTCACGAAATCGTGGCTAACACTACTGGAATCGCGGATTTAAGCTATCTACTCAGAGATTCTCAGTACGATGTCAAACACCAGAACTATCCTGCTCTCAGTGAGAGAGAAGAACGGTATTGGGGCACATATGATCTGTACCGAAGAATAAATATGAAATCTGTATTCGAAAAAATCAATGACACCGATGGTGATGCAGATGGTTGGTTACCATGCTGTTATGCGGGCTGGAACGACATGATGTACTTCGATAAAAAAAGCTTGGGAACCGATGCCAAAGGGGTCTTTGATTGCACCTGTTACAAAGAAATCACGAAGGCTTAGATAGATTTGCAGCTTTGCTTTGAGGTGTTAATCGTGCGGGATTTTATCCCCCGCACGTATTCACAAAAGGTTGAAATTAGCCTTCATACCCCAACTCCTTCGCTCTGGCAAAGGCAGCTTCTGCCTCTGTATTGCGGCCCAATTTATAAAGAGCAACGCCTTTGTCGATCCAGGCCACGGCAATGTTGGGATCAAGCCGGATGGCCTCATCAAAGCATTTCATGGCCTCATCATACTCGCTTTGGCCATCGAAACCAAGACGAGCGAGAGTATCGCCTTGGCCAAGGAGAGCAACGCCTTTGTCGATCCAGGCTTGGGTAAGGTTAGGATCAAGCCGGATGGCCTCATCAAAACATTTCATGGCTTCATCGTAATTGATCTGGCCGTCGAGGCTGATGTCCGGATTATCGAGAGCTATGCCATGGTTCCTGAGGAAGACGCCTTTGGTATTCCAGGCCATGGCAAGGTTGGGATCAAGCCCTATGGCCTCGTCCAAAGCTTTTATGGCCTCATCGTACTTGCCCTGGTTATGAAGAACAACGCCTTTGACGTACCAGGCATCGGCATAGTTGGGGGCTATCCGGATGGCCTCGTCGAGAGCTTTGATGGCTTCATCGTACTTGCCCTGGTCGCCGAGAGCAATTCCTTTGTCGATCCAGGACGCGACACGATTGGGATCTAGATCGCTCAGCCATCCTTCGTTGGTCTGCTGACATTGTACTGATATCATCAATGCCAGAAGGAGGATGATAACTGCATAGATCAATCTCATTTCAGATTGACTTCTCCCAGCCCTGCCCAAAGTCGATCAAAGGCCGGACTTGCGTTACCTCGAAGGTCGCCAGCACGGCAATCATCTCTGCCGCCTGCTCGCCCACAATCCTGGCCATCTGATTTTTATAAGTCTCCAGCTTGGGCCCCGAGGTGGCGTACTCCAACAAATTCAGATAAACCCGGATTCCTTTCCAATCAAGAACTCCCGCTCCCGGTTCCATTATCATAAACACAGCATTGGGATTTTCCTGCAGGTTGGCAAAGGTGCGGCCCCTGGCAAGTGCCACGATAACCGTTTTTTCGTCGATCATTTGCGGAGAGCCGTAAACGGCGCAGTCCACCAGTCCATCCTTGTTCGATGTGCTTATGACGCCAAGCCTCAGCTGCTTGTTGAAATACTCCACCAATTTGCCCGTCATATTTCGCCTCTTTGTCAATGCATTTGATACTTGGCCTTTGCCGCTATAAACACCCGCGCCAGCCTTGCCGCCAGGAGCGCCGTCTCGCCGCGATCGTAGGCAGGGGTAAGCTCGTTTATATCCAGTCCCACTGCTCGCTGCGCAGCGCGCTCAATTACTCTCAACACATCCCAGGAGGTGAGGCCAAAGGGCTCCGGGTTGCCCACCGCCGGCGCGAATGCCGGATCGAGGGCATCTAGATCGATGGACAGGTAGATCCGCTCGCAGTTCAGACTTTCCAGAGCCTGGTCCAGCACATAATCGATGCCCTTCTCCAACACATCGTGGGCAGTAAAATAGGTGATTTTGTTCTCCTTCGCGAATGTAAACTCCTCTTTGCAGCCGCTGCGAATGCCGATGGAGGCATAGGCGCCCACTCCCTTCTTCTCCAGGATTCTGCGGCTGGCGCAGGCGTGGCTGTAACTGGTGCAGCCGTACTCAGCGCGCAGGTCCAGATGCGCGTCCAGCACCAGCACGCCCAGATTGCCCGGCGCTTTGCGCCGGTCCAGGTTCTCCACAATAGGCGGAGTGATGGAATGCTCTCCGCCTAAAAAGATGGGAACGGCAGATTTCGGCAGCAGGGCGATGCCATCCTTTATGGTCGCGTCTGCATAAGCGGGCTCTGCGCCAAGATCCATGTTGCCCAGATCGCAAATGGCAAGTTCGGCTAGATCCACGTCGAAATAGTGGTCATAGCTCTCGAAGTTAAAAGAGGCAAGACGAATGGCATCCGGCCCGTCTCGCGAACCGGAGCGAAAAGATGCAGTGGCGTCGAAGGGAAGACCCACTACTACGTAGTCTGCATCCTGCAATTCCGCGCCGGCGTCGGCAAAGCCGCACCTTTGGAACATGTTATGGATTTAAAAAGGATTATTGTCGCAGGTCAAGCTTGCTCCTGCCCATGACGAAGAGGTAGGGAACTTCTTTTCCTTCCTCTATCTTATCCTTCTGATCCGCTGTTATGGGAATGTCGACTGTGGCGTAGCTTCCCAGGTCCATGAGCTGCACCGAGGTGTCGCCGATGGAGAGAACCTGGCCCGTCTTGCGCTCTACTGTGGGCACATAAATCTTGGTGGTGACCGGCTGAACTATGGACTTCTTTTGGTTGTCGAAGATGCCGATTGCGTCCACTCTGGCCTTGGCACTGCCGTGTTTCCCAGGCTTGGAATGGGATATGCTCTTGATTATGCAGGGCTCTTCGTCGATGATAACGTATCTTCCTTCTTTCAGCTCTCTGACCTCAACCTGCTCCTTCATTTCATCACTCCTAGCGACGAATGCAACTCTCCTATTTAAAGGATGTCTTTCATGCGACGCATTGATTCCTCAAGCTGAGAGCGCGCCGCAGCATAAGAGATTCTGATGTGCTCTTTTCCGCCCGGCCCAAAGGCCGATCCTGGAACGGCAATGACTCCCGCTTTGCCCAGGCGGGCAGCCACCGCGTCGCCGTCTCCTACCCGGGGGAAGAGATAGAAAGCGCCTTCCGGCTCAATGATATCCACGCCCATCTCCCGGAAGCCTTTTACCAGCAGATCCCGGCGAGCTTTGAATTCATCCCTCATCCGGGCTACGCAGTCCTGTGGCCCGGTGATGGCTTCTATTGCCGCAGCCTGAGAGATGGAGCTGGCGCAGGCCTGAACATACTGGTGAATCTTGAGCAGTTGCTCGAGCGCGCCACCTTTGGCCACCAGATAGCCCAGTCTCCAGCCGGTCATGGCATAGGTCTTGGAGACCGCATTCACGGTGATGACGTTATCTGAGAACTGGCCCGGGCTGACATGCTCCCCTTTGTAGATGAAATGCTCATAGACCTCATCGGAGAGCACCCAGATGCCCCTATCCTCGGCGATTTCGGCTATGGCGCGCATCTGCTGAGGCGTTCCCACCGAACCCGTGGGATTGGAGGGCGAATTTACGATTATCAGTCGCGTCTTGTCTGTTATCCTCTCTAAAATGGCCTTCGGACCGAGGCGCAGGCTGTCATCGAGAGGGACGCCGACGGGCTTGCCACCTACCAGGCGGGTCAGCTCGGCATAGGACAGGAAGCTCGGATCGCCTATCAGGACCTCCTCGCCCCGATCGACCAGCGCGGCTATAACGAGGAAGAGAGCCTCGCTGGCCCCGCTGGTCACCATGATCTCCTCTGCCGTGCAATCGATCCGGTCTTCGGAGCAAAACTTTTCCGCGATGGCAGCGCGAAGGGCCGGCACACCACAGTTGGGTGTATAGCCGCACAGTCCATTTTCAATAGCAGCAATTGCCGCCTTCTTGATGTGCTCCGGCGTGTCGAAGTCGGGCTGGCCCAGTCCCAAATTCACCGACCCCGGGGCCGCTCCCTCAAAACATTTCCTTATGCCTGATATCTCAATACTTTCCGTGCAGCTTGCAAATCTCATGGCTCCTCTCTCCTGCTAACAGCTCCCACCGGCTCATCCTTATAAACCACATTGAGTGTGCCAAAACAATTGAGCCCGGACAGCTCCTCTTTTATCAGATTCATTCTGATTCTGCCCCCTCTCCAGTAAAGAGTGATCTTGACATCCTCTTTCTCCGTCTCCTGGGAGATGGACTCCACGAACATCTCCAGTGCCCTGGAATTGGAGAACGGAACAACAAATATGGCCCTGTACTTCTCTTTCTTTCGGGCATAGGAGGTGAGGATGTATCCGTTGTTCTCAAACTCGCTGATCTCCTCGAAAGGGCATAAGACCTCTTTTTCATGCTCCGCAGTTCCATCGACCTTGGAGATAATCAAGAGAATCTTGGCGATAAGTGACTTATCAAATTTTCTTCCAAACCAGATATTGATGGCGCCCTGGGTGAGGACAATGGACACCGCAGGACCGCTCACCTCAATGGAGACCGGCTCCGGCTTGTTGCCTGAGGAGCTGGGCATAGGCCAATAGATCGAGCGTAGCCAATATAACCGTTTCGAGAATAACCCTCAAAAGAGGAATGATGATTTGGACCAATGCCTGGCAGCTTTAGAGAAACGATTTTGTGAGGAGCCATATGCTAAGATCTTCGGCATAAGGATTGTAGAGCTTGAGGCGGGCCGCGCTCTTCTCAAGATGAAGACTTCCGAGAATATGAATAATCTCTTCGGCACTACCCATGGTGCTGCCATCTTCTCGCTGGTGGATGCCGCCTTCGAGCTGGCCGTCAACTCGCACGGCACCGTGGCTGTGGCATTAGGCGTGAATATGAATTACCTTAGTGCACCTCTTGCCGGGGAAAGCTTACAGGCAGAAGGGCGCGAGGTCAATCGATCTCGAAAGATCTCAGCCTGCCAGATTTCCGTCACAGGCGAAGACGGGCGATTGATCGCGACCTGCCAGGCCCTGGCTTACCGAAAGAAGGACAAATTACCCTTCCTTTGAAGCAGAGTTTATATTCCATCGGTGCTCTAGGGTTTTGGCAATGAGACTTGCGTCCTGCATAAAGAAGTACAAAGACGATACCCACCGGGCAATGCCTCCTGAGGAGACGCTAAAGCGTGCCGAGGTTAAATTGCCCGCCGCCGGGATCACCAGGGTAGCTGACATTACCAATCTGGACCGAATCGGCATACCTGTCTTCTCTTCCATCCGGCCCATGGCCGATAAAGGTGCCATCTCC
>JALNZQ010000105.1:8497-8790 GCA_023229165.1 Methanothrix sp. | reverse complement strand
CCTGTAAAAGGCAAATGGAATGAGACTTATAATTATTCGGTGGCTGTAAGCAGCAACGTCGAGATGAAGGTGGCACTGGAGGTCTATAATCCCTGCAGCCATACCTGGGTGCAAAGAGCCTCAGAAAGGGTCGCCGCAGGTGAAACAACACTCAATTTAAAAGCCACACCGTTTAAGAGCAAGTGCGCTGATTCGGAAGGAGTGCAGGCCAGCTTCCGCTATACTGCCAGTTTTACCGATAAGACTTATGAATCCGAGGTCTATCCCGGGCCGACCATCAGCGGAGGCAAGCC
>JALNZQ010000105.1:0-8487 GCA_023229165.1 Methanothrix sp. | reverse complement strand
CCGAAGCTGGTATCAGTGGATTTCGAACCGGTAGTGCGTGTATCAGAGGATACGCCCACCTATCAATCTGTCAAGGCGATTGTGGACTATCCACAAGGACAGGATGCGATGCAGCTTGCCATTATCGGTCCGGATAAGAGTCCCACCAAAGAAGAGATTAATGGAATATATCTTGGGGGAACTCAATACATATACACTTGGCTAAAGGAATTCGGCATAGAGGACGTAGGCAACCACACGATAAACCTGCGCAATGTCCATCCGGAAACATCAGGCGGCGAAATCTCATTCTCAGGGACCATGATGGTCGTCTCCGAAAATACCAGCTTGGGACTGGAACCAAAGGCCATCGGAGATGTGAATTACCAGCCGGTGCTGTTCGTGGCCCCAGACCAGAGAGCAAGTCAGGAATTCAGTGCAGAGGTCTTCTCGCCGGGAGGAAAAGGTACTCTGGACTTAAATTTGAATGGCAAGGGCAAGAACAAAAAGACAAGGATGAACGTCACATACCTGGGCGGAAATCGGTATAAATATGATTATGCAGAGCTGTTTGATGCCACTCAAGCAGGCAACATTTACATGTTCTCTCTAGATTATCAATTAGAAGGCAAAAAATATGCCTTATTTAATGACCACATAATGCAGGTGGCATTGGAGGGAACGCAGCCACAGCCAGTATGGGAGCCCAAGCTCATACTGGAGTACGACACAACTCTGTATGTGCCCGCTGGGGGAAAGGCAGACCAGCTCATCCATGCAACCATTAATTACTCTGAAAGCGGGGGCATTCTTAAGTTGAATCTGACCGGTCCGAACAAGAATTTCCACCAGGACTTGAACGACAGAGCGATTGGGGTTGACAGGTATCTCTACGAAGCTGTGGTGCCCTTTGAGGAAAGCGATATTGGAACCAGCTTCACAATATCCTTGGCATTCAATCACACCGGCCTGCCTGGCGGAGATTACCGATTTGCCGATCATTATATGAGGGTTCTTAAAAAATCTCGGGCGAGCCAGCAGGGATCTTCAGGGACTGGAAATGGTGGACAAATAAATCGCGTCTTCAACGATAGTGCGGTTACAGTAATTGGAAATGTATCGCCTGAGTTAGGAATTATCCAGGCATGGGATGAGAAAGATCCTCTTTATGCATTGACGTATACCATCCGGCTTAAAAACTGGAGTTCACAACAGATGCCATGGATAGAGCTGTCGGTAAGGCCATTCGGATCTGATCAACCCTGGAAGATCGTAGGAGATAAGAAACGATATGATCTCACCGCGGGAAACGTAAGCTGGACTCTCAAGCCCTTCTGGGAGACACCATTTCTCGGTAAGGCTGAGTACAGGTTCCTAATTGATGGAGCAGAGACACAAACATTTGAGGGTCCGAATATAATTGCCGTGGTATACAATCCTACCGATAGCTGGATCAGCAAGGCGCACAACTTTGAAGCGACATTAAATGCCACTGAAAATCTGACGATATGCCTGGTAGGTGGAGACAATAAGCTTCCTGAAAAAATCAAGAGTTGGACGCCTAATGGCCAATGTAAGGATTACAGGTATGGAAGCGGAGAGCAAACCCTCAAGTGGCAACCGGGAGATTACCGCCCGCTGTACTACGATTTCGACATTCGAGTAAAGGATGCGAAGGGACTCTAATGAATCGCAAATTGATCTGTATTCTGGTCGTGCTGGCCATGTTGGTATATATTGGAACTGTAGTGGCCCCAGCACCAACACCTAGTCCGGACGGCGGGGGTGGTGGAGGTGGCGGTGGTTCCTCCTTAAATGTGGATAAGTTCAAAAATTATCTGGAGCGCTGGCAAAAAGACAATCCAGTTAAATATGACTATATTAAAAAGCTTCTATACAAGGAGCCATGGACAACCGATAAATATGTGCCATCGAGAGTGAATATAATGTATAATGCCTCCAGGCTCAATATCACCAGGAACGATGAGGTCCAGATAGGGGCCTATATTGAGAATCCTAACTCAGAAGAGATAAGAAGAGTTTTGTACCTGAGTTTGGAGGCAAAGGAGCCGGGCATTTCCTACTACAAACCCATCGGTTTGAGACAGATTGTTCAGGTGAATGACTACGTAACCCAAAACAAGAAAAATTTTACATCTATTATATTTCCTGAGCCGACATCATTTCATTACTTGAAGCAAGTGGGCAAGGTTAATCTAAGGATCAATGTCAGCGATGGCAAAGATAAGCGCACGTCGGAGAATAGCGGCAGCAATCCGGGCGAAGGATACTTCAGCTTATTGACCTTGAATGTGGAAAACATCCCGCCCCAGATCAATAACAGTACTATGAGCGTGACCGCCAATTCCACCTGGGACGGCTATATTGAGTACAGGGCCTCTTTAAATACAACGGGATGGCAATCCATAGCATCATCTACAAAGAGCAGCACAATAAACGCAACGCTTCAGATCTATGATGAAAATGGCAGTGTTGAGAAGCTCAATCTACCCAAGACGTTTCCGGAGGGTGACGAGATCGTCTTCAACACCAAGGATGCTCAATTCTTCACGGAAGAAGATGCCGGAAAGAACTTCACCTACAGGATTTCAGTGAGCGATGGAATATTGGGCGGGCCCAATACTACCATATCTGCCTTGGGAAAAGGTCCAAGGTTGAAGAGGACGGCCAAGATAATAGTATCTGGACCCACGGGCAATGATGCAGAAGACTCGACCAATTCCTGGTGGCACAGGTACAGCTTCAGCATTAATGTAAAAGCAAGAGACCCTGATATAAAATATGCGGCGGTAACTCTGCTCACAAGCACACCCAATCATCCGGGACAAACAGTAAATTCGCCGGGAAATCCATTGAAGCTTGTCATTAACACTGAAAATGAGACGACATTTAAGTTTAATGATGTCAAGCCCTTCGATGTCTCTGATTGCGGCAAGAACTATAGCTATTACTTCGCCTATGATACAGAGGATATGAACGGCAACAGGCAGTCGGAAATGGTTGAGGGTGGCCGGATAAGCGCCAAGGCTATTGCATATACATTCGTATCGCCCCCTGGTGCAGGAAATCTAGTTCTGATTCTGCTGGCGTCACTGGGAATAGGGGTATTGATAGAAAGGACCATTTTCAGGAGGAGATAGACGATGTTTGCACCTGTACTTGTCCTGGCATTTATTATTATTTTGGGCATTTTAGGAGCTATATGCCACAAAATGAATATCGATGCGGTCTATAAAAAGGTGAAAGACCTATCTGCCGCAATTCACTCTGAAACTGAGCAAAAAGGGAAAGCAGAAGAGAAAAAGATGAGCAACGAGGAGAAGATGAAAAATTTTCGAAGGTTTTTATATAATCCACAGGGATCCACTTTTAATACCCTGGCCCTATCAGCCTGGCTTCTCTTAATTGTGGGCATATTCTTCACATTCTTACTCACTCCTCAAATCTCAGAGGACTGGACATTCTTGAAGGCTGCATATCTGGTTTCATCCTCTTTGGGAATCTTTTTCTTCGGAATGCTAGCTATGATTTTTGGCCTAATAATAGTAATTGTGTCCCGGCCACCAGATGTTTACAGCTTATACATAATACCAAAAGGATTAAAGCGAGCCATCATGGCATCCTGGCTTATCTTGCTGGTACCGATAGCCATCCCGACATATCTTGCGGTTCTCTATCCGTATGCAGGAAGCATCTCCGATTGGATCGACATCGCATTTGTCTGCCTGGCTGTATCTCAAATCCTATTGCTCTCACCCATATTCATTAAAGCACTGGGGGTTAAGATATGAGACCGTGCATAATCGGCATTGGTGGCACGGGAGGAAAAGTCCTCAAAGAATTCCTGAAAAACGAGGACATTTCCATTCTTGGCAGATCTCTGGGAGAGCATATCGCGTTTGGCAGCATCAAAGGAATTTGGATGGACTTTGATACCAGTGACTGCCTTAAGGAGAAGTTTTACGGCGGACGGCTGGAAGAAGGTCATTATCCGGGATTCATAGTGCCTCCCGAGGTTATCAAAGATAATTCCAAGGTCAAAGAGTATATTCAGAATGAATACGGCTATGACCTGAGAAAACAGGGCTTTGACAGGCGGGCCGAGACCATGAAGGCCATCTTTGAGATCTTTCAGGTAGATCCCACTGTCAGGAGCTACTCCATTGACGAGTATGCTGGATCTGAAAATCCGCTTCTGTCTTATCTGTGGGAGCAGGCAATCAGCAAGTTCGTGACCATTGGAAGGGTATCAGGAAAAAATGGTCCCAAGCTTGGTGAAAATCTGAGATCCTGGGGCGATATGGTATCTGGAGATGAAGTGAATAATGCTCCAGTAAACAAACCAGCCGCACATTCTCCGGAAGAGGAACACAACAATCATCAGGAGCCAAAAAGGATCCTGGGCAATGGCCGGGCAATCTTTTCCAGACTCGGGGCCCATCAAAGGGGCAATGTAGAGAATGTCTGCGAAAGCATTCTTTTCATCGCTTCTCTAGGAGGCGGAACGGGCACCGGCTTTATCAATCCACTCACCAGCTTTATCAGAACCAGAGGAAGCCTGGCTGCACTGGCCCTCTGCCTGTTTACAGAGAAGGGAATCGATACAAAAGCTACTATTGAGGAGCAGAGGGATCTGGGTGCCATCATTGCCATGTACGATCTGCTCACCAAGAGGAGAGGCAATGGCATCGATGGGCTGATATTGATAGACAATCAAATATTGCAGAGCAAGTTCGGGGGCAGGAACTATTCGGCCATGAACAGGGCAGTATTTGATGCCATGAGGCCGCTCATAGATCAACGCCGCTTTCCGGACATCGACGATGAGTCATTGGGACTTCAGAGAGTCTTTCTTGAGGGCCTGAATTGCCCGGGGATTCTTGTTCCCTGTCATGCTCTTATTGACTCAGCGCATCCGTCTGAGAAAGAACTGATTGACAGGGCTCTGAAGGAAGGAAAGCTCTTTCCCTGCGATTCTACCAAGGCAGATGAGGCCTATATCTTTTCCAGGGGATTGCTGGACCCATCGCTGCTGCAAAAGGAGCTGCAGAAGGCAATTGGCCAAAACGATGGAAAAGAGAAGACTGTGCATGTATATCCGAAGATAGGGGACAACAGCTCCGCTGAGATTCTAATATTATTGAGAAATCCCTATGGAAACGGCGAAAAATTAGTATATTCCAGAAAGACATGCAAGCATCAGTGCAAAAATGAGTCAGAATGGAGGAAGACGCTATGCAAGACCTTCGAGCAGAGGATATACTGTGCCACCTGCATGGCCCTGAGATATCTTGAGGACTATGAAAGCGAAATCATCACTGCAGGAATGACGCCGGTCAACAAAGCTGCACTGGGAAGCTATTTCTATGGCTTGAAATGGATTGATAAGAATCTCAATCTTCGGGATGAAAAGAATGATTTAAGCGAAGGTGACAAAAAATTCAGGGAGAGGCTGATGGATGCCAAGGAGCAGCATTCCAAGTCCAATATGCCCTTCCTGATGGATGAACTCGATAAGGCACTCGGAAGATTGGAGAGAGGAGAAAAGCCAATTTTTCGCCGTGAACTGAATATATTTGCTGGGAATATGGAAAAGCCAGAAGAGGTTTTATTCTGCTGGGAAAAAGTTCCTGGAGAGCATAGCCAAAAGATCCAGGAGTATTTGGCCCAGAGCTTTGGCGTTGACTGGATCAAGAGCGAAGACCTCAGGAAGATCGACAATGACATGACGATCGAAGTTCTTTCGGCAAATAACTGCCTATCGCTCAAGCTCAACGAGTTAAATGACAAAGTCATACTGGAAATCGATGGCAATATAGCTTATGACTTTGCGGTAAAGAAGGAGAACGGCGAGCTGAAGATATTAGCAGGCAGTCCCGATAGAAATGGAATGGTCAAAGCAGATCTTAAATCATTGAAGCCTCTGATCCAAAATGAGATACGCAATATTTTGACGAAGGAATATGGCTGGTCCTCCAGTAGGAAATGAATTCCGTTGGAGAAGCCATTGACCAAAGAATATGCGAAGGAGATTTCGGGGGTTATAATCGTGCTCAATAGGTTCAGTAATTTCCAATTAACGGCAGTGGCGACTGCAGTCATTGCGGTCGCATTTGTCCTGGCGGTTCCTAGCCTGGGCGAAGACTGGAATAGCTATATACCGGTCCATAGTCTCGGATCAGGAGACGAGGACTGGTGGACGACATATCCCGATCAGAATGAAAACTCCGGCTCGGCTGTAAACCATCCGGACTGGATAGAGAAAGCACTCAAGGAAAAGCCGGTGCTCATCCTGATTCATAGCAGCAACTGCGTGCCCTGCCTGACCCAGACACCAAGAATTAAAGCGGCTGCGGAAAGCGTTAGCAGCGATCTGGATTACTACGATATACTGGGGGAAGGAAGCAGCCTACAGCAGGCGATTGAAATCCTGGAGGTTTATGATCCGTTCGGCAGCGGAAAACCGGTCGTTCCAACGACAATCTTCATCACACTCGCCAAGGGCCCAGATGGAAAGGTGGATGTTGCCTGGCACAGTGAGATTGATGCTATGAGCCAGGAGGATATCGATGATTACGTGAAGGATTCCATCTACTACTACAAGCAGAATAGTGCCGCATGGGCCTGAGAGTGATATCAATAATTGCCGATACCCGCAAAAAGAAGCTGCAATCGGCAGCGTTTATCCTATTTTTCGCTCTGGTTTGCCAGGCCCTCTTTTCCGGCCCCGTTTTGGCCGCACAAGCCATCAAGGCACCAGAGTTCACTGCTACGGGAGTAGATGGGAAGAACTTCTCTCTTTCCGACTTTGCCGGCTCGCCCCTTATCCTGCATATCACCAATATCGAGATTCCACTATGCGTTGAATGCGAAGAGTCTCTGAAAGGACAGGTAGAGGAGCTGGCAAAACTCAAGGCCATAGATCCCAGTGTCCAGATAGCCACATTGAACATGAGGAAGAATCCCTACTCGCGTGACGGCTTGTCCCTGGCGGAGAAGTGGTGGAAGGTCAATGTCACCTGGCCCTGGGCTGAGGATATTGAGCCTTACACTATAGCCAGCAAATACCTGGACTACTGGAATGTGAGGGGCGGCTCCTCCAACCCCACTCTCCTACTGATCGACAAAGAGGACAATATAGCAGGAGTCTATCACGTCTACCGGGTGGGCGAGGGCGTGCAAGACGGGGTGCAGAGTGCAGAGAAGCTTTACCAGAAGCTGCAGGATGTGGGCGGCTCGGAGTGGAAGGGCCTGGAGGGAGAGGTCCTCACGCAAGAGGTGTCCGCCTTCGGCATGTTCTTGCTGGGCATCCTGACATCGCTTGCTCCCTGCTCCATAGCTCTCATGATCGCCGTATTCTCCTATGTTATGACCATCAGGAAGAAGGATGAATACCTGAGAAAGAGCGTCTCCACCTCAAGAGAGGGCTTTATGATAGGCATTGCCTTCACATTTGGCATGGCTGCGGTCTTCTTTGTGCTGGGGCTGTTCATCTCTCAGGTGGGCCTGTTCATAAGAGACTCCAGGATATTCGACCTGATGGCCGGCATAATCATGATCACCCTCGGCATCAGCAACCTCAAGCCCCTGGATGAGATCCTGGAGCCGGTGACATCTCGAATTCGACGCTATCGTGGAGAAGGAGAGTACTGCGATACCAAGAAGAGCCTGCTGCAAAGGTCGGTTGAGGCATCCGTTGCTCTATTCAAGCACTCCTCTTTCATTGGCGCCTTCACCCTTGGAATATTCTTTGCCCTGGGCTGGGCACCCTGTGCCCTCTCCATGGTTCTGCCGGTATTGATCTGGCTGGCATCGCAAAATATTACCCCCCTGGCAGGAGGCGTGATGCTCTTCATCTTCGGAATCGGGCATGGCGTGCCCATCATTCCCATTGCCACCTTCTCTCGGGCAGTGGGGGGAAGGATCGGAGAGAAATATGTCTCCATTGGAGCCTGGACGACTAAATTCTTCGGGCTGCTGGTGATAGTGGTGGGCGTGGTTTATGCAGCGAGGTATGCCGGGGTTTTGCTGTGGTGAGAAATTGTAGGTCCCGGCAAATCGGAAGGACTGATTTGCCGGCAACCGGAGGTTCGCTCGGGATTAGCGCCCCCTGACTCTTATAGAATAAGCCATAATGCACAGGCATACGCTTGAATGCAGTTTCAGCTTCTTTGTGATCAGGTACTGTTGCCCTGAGGACATTGCTCTGAAGTCCAACGCAGACAATCCTTTTTGTGATGAGCACCTGCAATAAACGGAAGCGCACCGCAGAACTTACAGGGGTATTTACGACTTAGTTCAGATTCATAAGCCATCTGCGATTGATATCTACGACAATCTTCTTTGTGATGTGGCCCCTCTGAGATTGGCCAAACACCACAATACTTGCAAGAATCATCATATTGGAACGGATTCGCCTGCATAAAATTTCCTCCGATTGTATTATTGCAATTTTCTTGATATATGCTTAACTGTAGTCGATGACTT
>JALNZQ010000104.1 GCA_023229165.1 Methanothrix sp. | reverse complement strand
GTGAACCTCCACTGTGTCAATTTCGTAAATGGCTTCCCAGATGCCGGCGATCTCGGCAGGCGTAGCGCCCTTGGCGGTTATGGCGGCCAGGAATGCGCCCTGCTGCAAATCAGGCTGCTCGTTGTTCAAAATCTGCTTGAAAAGAATGGACGCCTCAACTCTCGTCAGGTTGCTGCCCTTAATCAGCGCGTCCACCCGGCTGCCAAAATATCTCAAACTCTCTTCCATTATCCAGTCTCCGCAATCATCAAATTAAAACAACTGATTTCATCCCTGCTCTTTTGGATGAATGGGAAAATGCATCCTCAATTCCGGCAAGATTCGTCCTTTTGGTGATGAGCCAGTCGGCCTTAATCATGCCTGATGTCAAAAGCTCAACAGCCTGCCGGTTATGCCGACTGGCGCAGCCATAGGATCCGGTGATGGTAAGCTCATGGTAGTGAATAGAGCATAGGTCGATCTGTTCCTGGTAGTTTCCCGGAGCAGGCCCGGAGAAGATGCAGACCCTTCCCCCGGGCGAGAGCATCTTGAGAAGATCGCCGTCCACCCGTACCTGTGGCGTAGCGGTGAGGATGACGTCCACAGTGCCTCCTGCCTCTGCTGCCAGCCAGCTTCTCAAAGGCATCTCAGCCGGATCGACTACCATCACTTCGTGGGTGTGCCTTTCCAGCAGGCGGATGCGGTCTTGCAGTCTCTCTGCTACTATTATCTTATCGGCTCCATGAAGCTCGGCCAAAAGAGCGTGCAGAGCGCCGATGGGCCCGCCGCCGTAGATGAGAACGCATTCGCCCTTAGAGACGCAGGCCTGCTCCTGGCCATTAATGCAACAGGCTAAAGGCTCAGCCAGAGCGGCAAGAGCCGGATCGACATTTCCCGGCAGCAAATTCACGCCCCCGGGGAAGCTCTCTTTTGGCAGGGCCAGGAGCTGTGCGAAGCCCCCGTCGCAGTTGAATCCCATGATCTTGACGCTCGGGCAACGATTGTCTGCTCCGCATAAGCACGACCTGCATTTTCCGCAGGCGATGCCCGGCCAGAGTTGTACTTTGTCGCCTTCAGCCAGGTGGGTGTTTGCATCCATCTCCACAATTTTGCCCACCATCTCATGCCCCAGCACGCGAGGATAGGCCAGGTCGCGGTGGCCATGCTCTCGCATCTTGACATCCGTGCCGCAGACGGCGCAGGCTTTGATCTCCAGCAGGGCTCCGCCTTTAGGGCACAGCGGATCAGGCAGATCGTCCAGCTCCAGCAGGCCAGGGCCTTTTAGAACCGCAGCTTTCATTTCTTGGGCAGCTCCACGGTCATGAGCACGTGGTCGGTTTCCTCGACGAGCTGCATTTGGCTAAATCCGTAAAGCCCGGCCAGAAGGGCCGCTCCACCCATGCCCACGCCCTCTTTGACGTAGCCCTGAGCATAGATCTGCACGCCCGGGATCTTGGAGTTCTCGAGTCCCGGATCGGAGTAATAGTAGGGCCGACCGGTCGATTCTATGATCTCCTTAAAGTTGGCCGTTTTGTCTTCGACGATATATTTGGTGGTGGCTATGGATATGTCGCCCTCGATCTTCAGGGCTTTTCCCAGGGCCAGCACAGCGGCCATCTGCGTGCCGCCCGCCAATACGACCTTGCAGCCCTGCAGGCCCTTCATGAGGCCAATAGCAGCCGCCATCATGGGATCGCCCACCTGGCTTACTGCTCTAAATGGGTCGCTCTTCAGGCTGCCAATATTGATGCCGGCCCTCTGAAATGCTTTGGACACCACGCTTTGCTTCAGGCTGGTGGGATTGGACTGGAAACTGCTGCTCACATTGACATCATAGCCCAGGGCCCAGAGAACTGCCATAGCCGTGGTCGTGCCTCCGGCTATGGACTCACCGATGAAGACGCAGTCGGAAAGCCTGGCGAGCTTCTTTCCAAGCATTGCGGCATTTTCGTATAGGGCGCGAGCGCCAGGCACAGCAGGATCTTTGCGGATGTCGCTGCCCGCAGATCCGCCCAGCTCCGCATAGGGAATGGCCGGTTTCTTTCGCAGGCCCGAGGCCACGAATAAGGACGGTATGCCGGTCAGGTTCAAAGCGGCCTTGGTGACGATAGCGGGAGTAGGCGAGCCGCCCGGTGCTTCCGGCAGCTCAGGCATGGTGATGATGCGGTTGGTCTCCACCAGCTCAGCATCGGCGCCGGGGGTGTAGTCGGTCAGCTCCGGTGAGGTTCCGGCAGCGGATAGGCCGGGAATCTTGCCGGTGTCTGTGTTGGAGATGATGCAGAGAAATAAAGGCCGCTGGGGTCGCGGTCCGAAATCGGGGTAGATCCAGTTTGGCATGATCCTAGCCCAGGTCTGCACCTATAAGAAACCAACGCCAGTAGACTTAATTTAACGAAACTTGTATTGTCCGGCACACAAGCAGGCTTTGGCGGGCCAGGTCCAAATCAATTGTTCTGGCTTCTCTTTTGCAGCTTCTCGAACTTATTTCAATGGCATTTAAGCCACAAATAGTCAGCTTAATAATAAAATATGAGATGCTATTTCAAAATTTTTAATATATATTACGCAATAAAAAGCTTTATCTATATGCAAATATATCTCTTGTGGAGGAGGGAAATCGAGCTGTGCGAAACCTCAGTTAAATTCTGCGTCGCGTCATTCTGTGTGGAAAATATGGACAGAAAGCTCAGTTTTTCTTTGAATGCAACAGTAGGCAATGTTTTGGTATCATCACCTTTTTGCGGGGCGAGATGATGCCGATAAGACCTACAGTTGCTCGCTATGCTGTGGCGAGTAAGAATTCACCGCAACTTGCGGATACCATAATTTTGGCGGATCGAGTCCACGCTGCTCTGGTCAGCCTCTCCAATGGCTCAAGCATCTTTACGGGATGTGACGAGCAGGGAAAACCATTGCATGGCAACAGGCATGCACATGTCTTCTGCGAATCCAATAATGGACTTGGAAAGGGCATTGATGGTGAGATCACCCACATCACCATTTATGCTCCTGTAGGCTTTGAATCTGAGGATCAGGTGGCTTTGCGGGATCTGGATCGGGTCTGGGGCGGAGACAACTTTGAGATCCAGGTGATTCTGCAGGGGTTCGGCCAACCGCGGGATTTTGGCGGCATAGATCTGGAGCGCAGCCAGTGCCCGCTGCTGGCCCGCTCCCGCGCCTGGGTCTCCCGCACGCCCTTCATTCCTACGCGCCATCCCAAGGTCACGCGGGCGGGCGTGCCGAAGGTTGATGCCTCCGGTCTGCAGATCGGCAGCCCGGAGCACGATCTCTTGCGGTTGCTGGTCCTGGGGGGATTTCCGGCTCCGGAGGCGGTGGAATCTGTGCCTTGCACTTCCTTGGGCGGGCGGGAGACGCCCTGGGCGAGCTTCGCCTGCCGGAGGAGCAATGGAGGGGGGAGGAGGTCGGCTTATGGGATCGGCTATGGATTTCGGATCGAGTTTGCGGAGCCGGTGCAAGGGCCGGTGGCAGTAGGGTACGCAAGCCACTTTGGTATTGGAGCGTTTACGAGTGTGGTTTAGACATGAATAATTTGAGAGACTTTCAATCCCAGCACCTATTTCTGCTGGTGGGCACAAATCCGTTGCCAAATATAGTTGCTGCAAAATTGCTCAGAAAACCGAAAGGTCAGGTCTACTTCATTCACACTGATGAAACTCTGAAGATAGCACAACGTTTGTCTGATTCGTTGGGGCTTAACGAAACAACGAGGAAGTTTATTCAAGTAGAAGAATCAAATATAGCTGATATTTCTAATAAGGTTACTGATATATGTAAAAATTTAAGTGATCAGGAGGTTGGCCTAAACTATACTGGCGGAACCAAAACCATGGTCGTCCATAGTTATCGGGCCATTGAGAAGGCCTGCCGCGAACCTGTTTTCAGTTACTTGGATGCAAGGTCAATGAAAATGGTTGTGGAGCGACGTGGCCAATTATGTTTGGATTCTTCAGTTTCACTATCGATCAAGCCCAAAATCCAGGATCTGCTTGCATTGCACGGTTACATACTCGACGAAGACCCTACTTGGGAACCTTTTCAATCCGATATATGTCGTGAGTTGGCAAGAATCCCATGCAATGAATTACGAGCGTGGTGCGATAATAATCTTCGTCAGGAAAGAGATAGAAAGAAAAAAAATGCAACCCAATTAAAATCGGTCTCGCTTCCAGTCAATCCACCGTTCGATAAAGTGGCTCATCATTGGCAAGGTTGCCAACTGCTTGGAGATCTGGCCAAATGTTGGGGCATAAGAGTGGATAAACTAGCGGATTGGATGGATGGATTATGGCTTGAGCATTATACCCTCTGGGCATTGAAGCAGATTGCACCTAGGTGTCAAATTCATCAGTCTGGATTGAATATAAAACCTATAGAAGGTGAGATACATAGAGGTTTTGAGCTTGATGTAATAGCAATGCGCGGATATCAGCTTTTTGCTCTGTCCTGTACTACAGATCTGCAAAAGTCTCGGCAAAAAAGCAAATTGTTTGAGGCCTATATCCGTGCTCGTCAGATGGGTGGGGATGAGGCGCGGGTGGCATTAGTATGTTGCGCATTAAAAGATAAGGATGATGGCATTCCGGTCGTTATCCAAAATGAAATCGAGGAAACGTGGGATGCAAAAGGGAAATTGCGAGTATTTGGCGCAGAACATCTGCCAAATTTATCTGCTTATTTGAAGGACTGGTTTGACTCTCAGCCCAAAATGGATGGTGAATCTGAATGGAAAAAATGACTATTACAGCCGCAGATACAACCGGTATTCAGAATTACATCTATGGAAGCAACCTACTCAAGCATAACGTTGGTGCTTCTGAATTGGTGCGACGAGCTACCCAGGATTGGGTCTACGATGAGCTATCTGGCTTGGGTAATACCAACGTCGATGCTGAAGGCGTTATCGACGACGAGGTGGCTATAGAACGCGATGACCTCGTTTCGGAGTTGGTTTACGCGGGAGGGGGTAACACTGTGCTGATTTTCCAATCAACCGAATTAGCACACGAGTTCGTCAGTGGCTTGAGTCGACGAGTGCTGTTGGAAGCCCCAGGACTTCAGGCAATTATCGCCAGCAGAGAGTTCGATTGGAAAATAGAAGCTTTATCACTGGTGGTCAAGTCTATCCTTGAAGAATTGAATCGGAAAAAACGTGACCATGTGACTTCCTCACCGCTATTGGGGTTGTGCGTGACCGCAGACTGTCAGTATACAGGCCTGCCTGCTGTGGATATGGATAAAGACGGCAGGAGGATATCTGCGGAGGTTAAAGCCAAAGAAAAAATCTTCAATGATGCTCACGATCGTTTGACTCACAAACTTCCCATGCAGGGCTACGAAATTCCTAAAGAATTTGATGATTTTGGTCATACAAAAGGGGAATTTAGCTACATCGGTGTGATACATATCGATGGTAATGAAATGGGCAAACGAGTAGCGGCCATTGCCGATGCTCACCCGTGGCCAGAAGATAACCGTCTGTATATTCAGGCGATTCGTGACTTCTCTCGATCAGTAGAATATTCGGCGCAAGAGGCATTGAAGGCTACGTATCAACAACTAATCAGTTGCATTAATCGCGGCAAAATCAGTGGCGAGATACCAATTACGGATAGAAAGATCCCGCTTCGCCCGATTGTGATGGGTGGTGATGATATCACGTTGGTCTGTAATGGGCGGCTGGCACTGACGGTGACCGAGTTTTATCTTCGACAGATTATGGCCAAACCACTTAAGGATGGAAAGCCTATTTCAGCTAGAGCAGGGGTTGCAGTAGTCAAATCACATTACCCATTCTCACGAGCCTACGCATTGTCTGAAGAGTTGGTGAAATCTTCTAAGGATTACCTCAACGAACGTAGGGCTCCACCTCATAATGAACGGGACCTCTCGGCCATAGATTGGCACTTTGCAGTCAGTGGCGCAGTGCTAAATTTGGATCAGATCCGAGAGAGGGAATATAAATCTGGAACAGGTAGGCTGACTATGCGGCCCTTGCGATTAGGGTCGGATGGGTCTGATTGGCGTTCGTGGGAAAATTTTGCCCACATTGTCAATGATTTTCGGACGAAAAATGAGTGGGTTGAACGGCGTAATAAGGTCAAAAAGTTAAATGAGATTCTTCGCAACGAACCGAATGCAGTCGAACATTTCCTGACGGCCTATGAATTGCCTGCGTTGCCAGAGGTTCCCGGTTATCCTGATTCTGTTAGAACTGGCTGGATAGGCGATGATCGATGTACATGTTTTGACGCGATCGAAGCATTAGAATTTTTCGTGCCCTTAGAGAGGATATTGAAATGACTCAGTTCTGGCTGAAATTTGTGCTAAAAAGTGATGCCACCTTCGGAAGAGGAGACGGGGTGGCTGGGCTGTTGGACCGCGAAGTTCAGCACGATGCTTACGGTCTCCCCTATTTAGGGGGACGAGCCCTCAAAGGACTGTTGGTCGAAGAGTGCGTCAACATACTATTCGCACTCAAGTGTCAGGGACGGGCAGAACGATGGCGTATAACTGCACAACGGTTGTTCGGTCTTTCGGGCAGCCAGGATGAGGATCAGGCCTTAATACGCATAGGCGAGGCTCATCTGCCTGACGACCTGCGCCAGGCCATAAGAATAGGTTTCGAGCGAAACGAGTTAACTCGTGCGCAAGTGCTCAACTCGCTAACGTCCATCCGCAGGCAAACGGCGATGGAAATCGATGGAACTCCTAAAATGGAGACACTGCGCTCTATGCGTGTCATCTTGCGTCAGACGCCATTTGAGGCCGCTCTTGAGTTTCGTGCGGACCCCAGCAAGGATGACTTAGCTTTGCTGGCGGCCTGCATCAAGGCGTTGCGTCGGGCAGGAACCGGCCGGAACCGAGGCAGGGGAGAATTCGAGGCCTGGTTTCTCGACGCCCAGAGGTCTGATGTAACACAGAATTACTTTCAATGGTTCGAGAAAGCGGTCCTAGAGGGGGCTTCACAATGAAGGCGCTGACCTTTGATTTGCAACTATTGGAGCCGTTGTTGGCGACTGGTCTGGGAGGAGGAGACCCTAATAGTGCCGTAGGATTTGAGTTCATTCCCGGAAGCGCGATCCGAGGGATGGTGATCTCCCGCTATGCAAGCCTGAACCCGGTTGATGCGGGCAACACAGATTTCCGACGTCTCTTTCTGGACGGCAGGGTGAGGTTTCTGAACGCCTACCCTCTGGTTCAGGGTAGACGCGCATTGCCAACGCCATTGTCCTGGCATTTGGAAAAAGACAAAGACAATACGATTTACGATTTTACGTTGGAGGATGCTGGCAGCGAGGCTCAGTGGCAAAGGGCTAAACAGCCATTTTGTGACGTCTGGCAAAACGAGGCGGGTATCTGCAGAGCAGAAATGCTCAGCCCGGATAGAAACATCAGCATACACACGGCTCGTGAAAACCGCCAAAAACCCACCAAAGGCAAAAGCGAAGTCTTTCGTTATGATGCCCTGGCACCCGAACAAACCTTCTATGGGGTGATTTTGGCCGGAGAGGACGACCTTCAGATCCTTAAACCATTGCTACCAGAAGGTATTCTAGTCGGACTCGGAGGATCGCATCTAGCTGGTTACGGAAAAACGCGACTGAAACATGTGAAAATCCAGGATGACTGGCAAGAGTATGCCCAAGTTGGGGAAGAGATAGATAGTATTATCGTGACCTTGCTTAGCGACACGCTGATCCGCGATCCACTTTCCGGTTCATATTCTGGCAACTTGTATCCGCTCTTGGGTCGGGGTCACGAACGAGCTTTCACGAGCATCCGTTCAGTAGGCGGATTTAATCGCAAATGGAACTTGCCTTTGCCACAGACTCAAGCGATCCGGGCGGGGAGTGTTTTTGTGTACCCGGCAGATCCAAGTCTGCTGGCACGCCTGCAAACCCTGATTGATACTGGTATCGGCGAGCGCCGCTCTGAAGGATTCGGGCGCTTTGCGATCAATTGGCATAAAGCAGCAGAGATTAAGCCATTATACAGATCCAAACCAACTCAACCTCTGCCATTCATTCTAACAGATGAGATCAGCAAGAACCAGGCTCGCCAAATGGCCAAGAGGATGCTTCGGGAAAAGCTCGATCAAAAGCTGATATCTGTGGTCAACAACAAGAAGATCCGGCGTCCTCCCAATACACCGAGCAATTCCCAGCTTTCACGGATGCGTATCATAGCCCGCAGAGCGCTCCTGCAGAACAACCCTGCCATCATAATCCAACACCTGGATGGGATGAAAAAGGCGGCCAGGGATCAATTCCAACACGCCTGGATAGGTGATGTGCGTCTGGACAATTGGCTGCGAGAGCGGGCAGAAAATGTCAACAACATTTGGCAGATAATCAAAGTGGACCGGACACCCTCCATTGGAGGTGCCGAGGCTGATTTGAACTCTCTATCGCTGGATTATACGGTCGCTCTGATAGAACATGTCCTGCGCCAAGCCCAAAAGGAGGCAACTAAATGACAGACGAGCGCTTGGAAACTAGCCGTCAAATTGTTGAACGTATCGAGATTAGGGGAAAATTGTCGCTGGAAACACCATGCTGTCTGGGGAATGGCGAAAACTACAGCCTCGCAGATATGCCATTAGCCCTCGACCCGCTTCATGGCTGTGCCCTATTAACGGGAACATCCATTGCCGGTGCACTGCGAGCCTATCTTCGTGAACGTGAGTTTGGTTATAGAAATGATGGAGGCTCTGACGCGCTTCATAACCGCCTTTTCGGTCGGCAGGATGAAGACGAGGGTGATCAGAGCTGGGTTATCGTTAATGATTCTCTGCGCGAAGTGCCAAAAGCGGTGGAACTGCGTGACGGAGTGTCCATCAACCCTGAGACTCA